>JAGGZX010000028.1 GCA_021161785.1 Candidatus Woesearchaeota archaeon
CTATATAATAGTAATAACTTATATTTAAATGTTTCTATCAAAAAATTTGACAAAGCGATATAAAAATAGAAAAACATATTAAAAAATCAGAAAGCATTTTTATATGCAAATAACTAACAGAAAAAATTAAAATTAAAGACGAGAAAAAAGCTTAGACCAATACATTGCAAAGCTTTAAAAATAATCATTTAAAAGCTTTGAAACCCTGTCAATGTTCTCGTCAAATTCTAAACCTTCAAAAACATGTTTGTAAACATTGAAAACAACAGGCTCTTGAACTTGTTTGTTAATACCTTCTTGATAAGATTTTAAAACATTAAAAACAACTTGTTTCAAACCAGCAACGCGTCCTTGAGCATGATCTTTCAACCTTAAAGACAACAAGTTTAGCAATCCAAAACCATGCAAGTTATTGCTAAGCGTTAAAAAACCTTGATCAGTTAAGGGTTGCGATGTTAAATGATAAATCTTTGAAGGGTAAGCATTGATTAATCCTCCAGACATGATTAAAGGCTTATGCTTTAAAAACCTGTCAATCCTTGGAGCATAAGCATCGCATTCTAAAACAAGTGTTAAATCATTGTAAAAGCTTAAAGCCTCAAGCTTTGACAAGTTACCACTAGTGCTTGAAACTGATAACAACACGCCTGAAACATGCCTCCTTAAGGATTGATAGTTCAACAATTCTAAAACATTTTCAAACTCAAGAATGCTTGTTAAAGGCTTAACAGTGTTTTCTGCAAATCCTAGGTAGAAGTTTAAATCTTTAACCTTGCTAACTAGTTTAAAAACATAGTCTTTGTGAAAATGTTCTTCAGGCATGTACAAAACGCTAATGTTCAAACCTTGATCCTTAACATTTTTTGAAGCTAGGAATTCTAAAAAGCTTTCAATGTCTTGCTTAGCGTCAATAATTGTTGGCGTTACGTTAACAATCCATTCCAAACTTTGTTTTAAAGGTTTTTCATTACTAGATTGTCTTGATTGCAATTTCTTGAAAGCATTGTACAAAGCATTAAACAATGCCTTCCTAGCGTTTATTGGTAACACATAAAACTCTCCAGTGTTGGAAAACAATACAAAACCATCAACCCAGGGTAAAGACCTAGCTAGTAATGATTCAAGGTTTTCAAACATGACAAAATTTTCAGGGTTTTGTCTAACATTGTTTAGCAATGCTTCAACATGTTCAGGATTGTTCTCTTTTAGTGATAGCAAGTCTTGCTTAAAATTCGTGATTAAAGGCTGGTACAGTTTAAGAGTTTTTGCAGAACTAGAGTTTGGTTTTCCATTCAGAAAAGCGCGGGTTACCTCTACTTCACGCTTTACTTTCACGTTTAAATTGTTTAACGCTGACGCTGCAATGTTCCCACCCGCTCAAGGGTTGGGAATGCGTTAGCGTTTAAAAGCTTTGCTTATGGAAAAAAAGTATATGGGCCCGCTGGGACTTGAACCCAGGACCCCCACCGCGTCAAGGTGGTGTCATAGCCACTAGACCACGGGCCCAAACTACTAAAACATCATAAATCTCATGAGATTCTCTTAGGAGGTTAAAAAGCTTTAAATATTTTATTTATCAAAAATATCTTCTACTATAAGAATCATGCGCTGTTACCACCTACCAAGGCATGAATTACAAAAACTCACATTTCTTTGTTTTTTTATCTGGAGAGATATAAATCTTTCCATTATAATCTGCTATACAAGTAGGCTGACGGTTTAAATTATAAAATTTCTCTATTAAAGGACAGCCAGAAGTTAAATTAGGCACTATTACCCTTTCATACATTGTTTTTAATTGTTGGAATGTTCTTTTTATTTCATCCATGCTTAATAATTCTAGCATTCTACCATTCACAGGAAAAACAAGATTAAACCTAGTAGGAACATCAAGCTCTTTACCAATCCTCACTATTTTCTCTAAACTATCAAAATTCTTTCTATAAATAGGAGTATTGATAATGACATTAAAACCCTCTGCTTTTAATATTTGTAAATTTTGTAAGCACTTATCAAATAGGTCAAACTTGGTTATACCCTTATAAGTTTCTCTATCCCCAGCAGGTAGATGAACAGATATTACTAAATTATCTTTAAGGTATGGAATTTCCTGCTCTACATAGAAAAACCTTTCAGGAATCACAGTGGCATTCGTAGCAAGGTTTATCTCCTTATCTCTCTCTTTCAAATAAGCTAGTATATCAAAAAGTTGAGGATGCAAAAAAGGTTCTCCACCCCCTATCTCAACTTTTTTATAACCATATAGCTCTACAAAACTTTTAACATCATCTAAAGAAAGCACACCTCTAGCTCTTTGATAACAATATTCACATCTCAAATTACATCGCGAGATTATGTCTATGGTGAGAGGCATTTTAACTTATCCTCTAAAATAAAATTTAGACATAAACTCTAAAGGAAAAATTCCCTCCCTGTTAAAATATTGTGTAAAATAATCCCTTAATTCTTGCTCTGGAATAATCTTTTCTAAAAGATTCGTAAACTCTGCCGTGAGATATAAAAAATAATGCATATATGGAATCTCAATCACTTCTGACTGCTCCTTCCATAAATAAAGTTCACCATCAATAATAGTTGACTCCTCTGAAGAAAAATCCATAGCCCTATACACATTTCTTAAGATTTGTATCAATTTTGCATTTTTAATCTTGGATCCTAAAGGAAAGAGTGCGAATTTACCATATTCTATCGCACGCCAGTTCCGGTTTTCAAGAAGTTCTGGTTTTTCTGTATTGGAAGAAAAAACATATAATGCTCTTTTCCTTAGTATTATTCCTTCATTAAGAATAGGATTACAAGAAAGAATACTAGTTATTTTATCAAAAAGATAAAAAAAATCTACAATATTAAAATACTCGGGCCTGATTTTTCTATTAATTTC
>JAGGZX010000046.1 GCA_021161785.1 Candidatus Woesearchaeota archaeon
AAAACTTATATAAACTTTATATTAAATTTATATGCAGATGAAAAATATGAAAAGAGCAAGTTATTTTCTAGTATCTTTATCAAATAGAGAAAACCTAGGATTATGTAAGAAATATGCTCTGGCTGGATTCACGAATAGTATAAATGGAGTTTGGACTTTTTCTGAACTTAATGAAGGTGATTATCTTTCTTTCTTATATGGCGCAAGAGCTCATAATCTTTATCAAGTTGTTAAAAAAGAAGCGATAGAAAATGCAGTAAATATCGGTCCTTGGAAACCAGTAACCTTTAAAATGTCTGGGAAAACATACTATTTTCCATTTAGGTTATGGTTAAAACCAATTAGGAAATTTAATGAACCCATAGTAAGAAATGAATTCTCTTATGTTGCTGAGAACCTTCTTTTAAGAGGAGGTTACAGAAAAACACATTTTCAGGCAGATCAAACAACATTGCAAAACGTATCTCAAATGGGAAGCCTTTACAAAGAGGGGGTTGAAAAATTAAATGTGAGATATTCTACTTTTGTTCCTAAGTTTACTAGAAAGAGGTCTGAAGTGAGTAATCCAAAAATATTTTTATTTCAAGAGATAATATTACAATCTCTAATAAGACAAAAACTAACTAATATAAAAGATATGAAGAGATTTTTAGATATGATTGATGTTAATAGTTTGAATCCTAAGGAATTAGAAATATTAGGAGAAAAAGCTTTACCAGAGGGTCACATAGATTTATTAATTAAGGAATCTGTTCCAATTGGATTGTCAAGAAATATTGTAATCGAGGTAAAATTAAATAAGGCAACCGAAAAGGATTTTGAACAATTACTCTTCTATATTAAAGAGTTTGGAGAAGAATGCCTAAAAGGTGTATTAATAGCTAAAGATTTTAGTAAAAAAAGTGTAAAGAGATATCTCCAAGTTTCTCCTATTATATATGCATTAAATAACTTTGATAATCCAAAATCTTTTTTAGAGCTACTAAATTCATTAAAGTTAGAAAAATTTGAATAAAACAACTCCAACCAACGGATTTTAAACTTGAAACCACAACTGTTTGGAGCTTCCCTAAGAGAGGTGATTGGGCGACACATTATCTAAACACGAAATATAGGGGGAACTGGGCGCCGCAAGTAGCGAGGAATTTAATTTTAAGATACTCAAGAGAAGGAGACACGGTTTTAGATGCTTTCGTTGGTTCTGGAACAACTTTAATAGAATGTAAACTAACAGGTAGGAAAGGAATAGGTGTGGATATAAACAAAGAAGCTATTATTTTAACGAGAGATAGATTAAATTTTCACACACTAACTGATAACTTCCCAGAGCAAAAAACTTATGTAGGCGACGCGAGAAATCTAGACTTAATAGAAGATGAAAGCATAGATTTAATTGCCACTCACCCACCTTATGCTAACATAATTTCATATACAAAGAACTCTAATCACAAAGAAGAAGGCGATTTATCAAAAGTTCATTCTGTTGACGAATTCTGTGAGGAAATGAAAAAAGTAGCTCAAGAATTTTTTAGAGTTCTTAAACCAGGAAAGTTTTGTGCTGTTGTGATAGGTGATACAAGAAGGCATAAACATCAAGTGCCTATTTCTTTCCGAGTTATGCAATCTTTCTTAGATGTTGGCTTTATCCTGAAAGAGAACATTATTAAGATTCAACATAACACCAAGATGGCTCCTTTATGGGAGAAAATGTCAATAAAAACTAATTTCCTCTTATTAATGCATGAACATTTATTCGTGTTTAGAAAGCCTGAGAGAGGAGAAAAACTAAGCAAGTTTAAAGAAAGTATGAAATGGTGGTAAAGCTTTATAAAAAATTCTTTTAAAACCTAAACATTTAAAAACAAGCAATGCAAAGCAGTCACATGCAAGAAGTTGACAATGCTCAACAAGAATTGTTAAAACAATGCTTGTTTTGCAAGATCGCTAACAAGGCAATACCTTCAGAAATTGTTTTTGAAGACGAACACTTTACTTGTGTTTTAGACATTAACCCTGCGAGCACTGGGCATGTGTTAGTGATTCCTAAAAAGCATTACAGTGTAAGCCCGCAATTACCAATACAAGCTATAGAGTCTCTAGCAAGGATTGTTAAGGCGAGTTCTCAAGCATTTTTGCAAGGCTTAGGCTTTAAAGGTTTCAACATGTTAATCAGTAACGGGTTGCTAGCTGGGCAGAGGTCTCCGCATCTAGTGATACATTTAATACCTAGGCAGGAGTATGACAGCATAAGAATGCCTGAACCTCCAGACATTGGAATGCTAGACGTTAGTGAAGATTTGAAAAAACAAGTTCAAGCATCAACGCCAGAGTTGAAAGCAGTGCTTGAAAAGCTTTTCCAACAGGTAAGGGTTAATGCAAGCCCTGCAATGTCTCAAAGCTGCGCGTTGTGCAACGCTATTAACAAGAAACCATTCTTTAAGCATAGCTTGGTGTCAGTTGTGGAGCCAAACCTTGCTAAAGGTGCTTTGCTTCCTAGTTATTTCTTAATAGCTCCAACAACGCATTACACGATAATACAGCAAACGCCTTTACCAGTGCTGAGCCTTGCATTGCTATCTGCTAACTTGTTGTCAGCCATGCTTTTTGAGATTTACGCAAAGCAAGGCATTGAAGTAGGAACTAACATTGTGTTAAGGAACGGCATCCCTGCAGGTCAAACATTAAACCATGCTAACATTGAAGTGATTTTAAGGTTCAAGCAAGACAATAACAATTTCCAATGGACTGGCAAGCAAGTTTCTAAAGATGAGCTTTCCTCAACGCAAGAAACGTTAAGCCAAGCGTTTCAACAAGCAATGCAAGCTTTGAATGCTGAAAGCCAAGCAAGGTTTCAACAAGAGCCTAGGCAAAGCCAGTTGCAATCACAAGCAAAACAACAACTAGCAATGCAGCAAGGAATGCAACAACCAGCACAGCAAAGCCAGGAATTACCGCAAACTCAAAAACAATTGCAAAGCCAGGAAAAACCTAGCAAGGAACAAGAACATGAAAGCAATGCAAGCAAGCAAAGAACGCCTTGGCACAGGATTCCTTAAAAGCCTAGCACGAAAATGCTTAAACAAGTTGTAACAACTTTGAAATATTAAAATCAAGCAACGTGAACAATGCTAAAACAAGGGTTGCAAGCCATAAAGCAGGAACAAACGGTAATCCTTGCTTGATCTTAACTCTTTTCAATTTTTGCTTGTGCTTTTGCAATAATTTAAGATCTTGCTCTGACAATCCAAGATTGCTAGGTTTTAACAACACCTTGCCTTCAAGCTTTACAGGTTCTGCAAGCCAGTCACCAATTGTTAAATCCTTGACAGGGACAGATCTTATCATGCAGTGCTTTTCAACAATTTTTGAAACATAGTAAACCCAAACACTTGACAATGCTATCAGGTAAACCCAGACTGGAAGCAAGAATTTTAAAGCAATGCTAATTGTTAAAACTGTTAAAAAGCCTAAAAGCAAGATTGTCAGCACAAGTCGTGACTTGCGTTTTTTAAAATTTTTAGAAACAATCTTTTGCAAAGCTTCGCATTTAAAAATCATGAATATCAAGCCTAGAAATCCTAAAACACCGCCAGACATGACTAGCAATACTAAGTATTGCAACCACAAACTGTTAATTATTGAAAACAGGTTAAAACCAACTACTGAGCCAAGGCTAGCGAATAATTTGAAATCACCACCACCCCACTGGCCAGTATACATCAACACCAAGCCAATAACTGCAAAGCTTGCAAAACCTGAAAACCAGACAATTAAAGGTTTAAAAACAAGCAAGCTTAAATCATGCATTGTTAAAGCTTTAACCAAATCGCTCACTAGCAAGCCAAGCAGGGTTGCAAAGCCAACACTTAGCAATGAAACACTAATCCAGTCAGGTATCTCCCTGTGCTTTAAATCTTTCACAGCAGCATAAGTCACTAAAAACAGTGTTATAACCACTAAAGGTTTTAAACGAAACAATTCCAAGCCTTGATTAAGTTCTATGAGTGTCATGATCAGAATTTCAACAACACAAGTTTTAAACTAGTCATGATGTGGAACTGTGCATTCAAAGTTTATCCCGTCGCGCGTTGTGATACTCTCATACTCAACACCGCACTGGCAGTTGCTAATGTTAAACTTTGGACTTCCCAAACCAATTTTTTTATAATTCGGATTGTCAGGGTTTGGTATGGGTATGATTTGATTGTTAGGACCTCTAAGCACTATGCAAAAATCCTTGTCAGTAGAGAAAAACTTTTTCAAATCTTCAAGGTCTAAGTTGTAAAGACTTTGCAACACTGTTTGGTTAACCTGTCCAGAATCTGTTATTAAACCAACATCAGTGCTTGAAACTAGAGCTGTTATTGCAGTCCTAGCTTCTTGGGTTAGAACTGCTTCCTTGTCAAGAGGGCTTCTCTTAACGCTTAAACCATAAAAAATGCTTATAACAACGAAGAATATCACAACTGCTATGAGCAAGTCAACAGTAAAGTTCTGACCCTTCCTATGCTTTAAAAACATTTTAAAACCCTCTAAAAACCCTCTTTTTAAAAACTTTTAAAAGCGTTTCTAAACACTTAAAACACATAATCAAGTTTCAAGTTTTAAAATTTTTCGGTTGAGATCGTTGTAGAGGCTGTTTTTAAAATAAGTTCTCTAAAAAACTGTTCTCCAAGTTAAAGAAGAAGCTGCTTACAATTTTTTCTTGTTCTCCTATTAATTCAGTCATTTTTAAAATGCTCTTCGCCCGCTCTTTATCAGGAGTTATTTTTATAAGCTCCATTTAAAACACTTTTAAATAGCCTTTTAAAACAATTCCGTTGATTATATTATTTTTTAATTCATTGCTAAGCTTTAAAAAATTTTGTTTGAAAAACAGAGAGATTTTTCGGTTCAACAAGTTTTCATATTTGGTTAAACTTAATGCTTTCTCTTTTGCTTGAACAAAAAGGTCTATATCACTAGTTTCTATGTCTTCTCCTCTTGCACAAGACCCAAATAGAACGATCACGTTTGGAAATGTGGTGTCCCAGATATAGTTAATTAATCCTGAAGTTTTATTTTAAGTATTAAATCAAAAATTTTTAAAGTTTTAAACGTTTCATTATCTCTATTAGCTTTGAAAAGAGGGTATGGCTTTGCATTCTGCTTAATTATGAGATCTTGATCTAGTAATGATTTAACATGGTTAATAACAGAAGGTAATGTAAGCTTGGTTCTTCTAGATATCTCTCTAATAAGAAATCCTGTGGTTGGGTATTTAAAAAATTCTTGTAACACCTTGTACCTGTTATAATTCTGTAGCATTTGATATAATTTTATATCAACTGATATATAAATATTTCGCTTTTAGGTGTTTTAACTAAAAATCACACAGATTATATAGCCCCGGGCGGATTCGAACCGCCGTCCCAGGCTCCAAAGGCCTGGATGCTTGGCCTCTACACCACGGGGCTGTGCTTGTCTTTGCTAAAGCTTTAAGAAAAAATTGTTTACACAATTTAACAAGGCTAGTGTTTTTCCAAGGTTTTTAAATCTTTTTTTATTTATTGAATTGTTTACGAAGCATAAACTTTTCGTTCACGAATCATAAATTTTTATTTATTCGTAAATTGTTAAAAAGCATTGCTATTCCTTAATTAATGCTTATAAAAAGTCGTTTAAAGGTTCTAGAACTTGGTAGGAAAATTCTAATTTGTAAATGTCAGCAATTTCTCTTAAAGGCTTTATAAACACGTGCGGGTACTTGCTTAACGGTTTTGAAAGCACTAGTGATAACTCATCAGGAAATATTTCAAGAGTTGCTTTTTTATGTTTTAAAAATCCAAACAGTGTTTCATAAACGCCAAGGTTTATCATGTTGTAAGCTTCTTCTAAATCTGTGTTGTCTCTGTGCACGACTAGTCTTTTCTGAATTAATGCTTCAAAAAGGTCTCTTATGAATGCAAAAACGTCTAGATCTCTCTCTTTATAATAATCTTTAATGCTTTGCTCTAAAGCTGTTTTAGCGTCTGTAACAATAGCTTCTAAGCGTTCAGGATTTATTTTTTTATTCATTTTGTTATTGGTTGTTGTTTTTGCTTTTTAAAACTTTCTATAATTAATCCCTAACCAGTGGTTAATAAATCCTTTGCCTTAAAATGTTTAAAACCTTAAGCCTGATCTGCCTGACACGTTCATGGCTCAAGCCAAACATCCTAGCAACTTCAGTGTAATGCATTCTAAAGCTTTCTAAAAAGATTCTTGCGTCACGCTTAGAAATGTCAGGGTTTGAATCCAATTCTTGCAAAACCTTGCTAACCATGACTTCTAAATCCAAGTACTGCCTAGGATCTGTTGTTAAAGCTTCTTCAAAGCTTTTAAAAACCTCTCCCAATGATTCATGAAGGTCTGAAAACCTGTTTTTAATATAAAGGCCTGGCACTGGCTTGCCATCGCTTATAAGCTTTACTTGCTCGTAAGGAACATGCACTGTTGAACGCCAATTATGCAAGCTGACACTAACCCTGTTGTAAACAGCTTTAAAACAGTAATGCGTTACGCTAGCTTTTTCAGGATCCCAGTTTTTCAAACACTTTCTCAAAGCTAGAAACCCTTGATGCAATAAGTCTAGGAATGAAATATTGTCTTCTGACAATTGTTTAACACCAACCCTGCTATGCACTGCTGACATTATAAGCCCAGTGTTCATCAAAGCCCAAAAGTTTAACAATTCATCAACAAGTTTTCCTCTTTCAACTTCTTTACCAGTTAAAACACTATTCTGGTTTAAAAACTTGTAAATCCTGTGCATTTCAAAGTTTAACAAGTCGCGCACACTCGTTATTGCTTTATTCAATTCTTGAACGTTCTTAACGTCTTCCTCTACAATGCTTTCCAAAGTGTTTGGCTTGTGAATTTGCTCTGCGAAATACTTTGTAACTGCTTCATAGTAAGCAGTGAATAAAGGCTTGTAAGCTTTCACAATGTTTTGGAAGTGTTTAGCAATTGTTTTCTCATAAAAACCAGTGAACAAGTCTTCACATTGCTTGTTAAGCCTAGAATATCTGACAGCTAGCTTCATAAGCATGCAAGCTTTAAAGGAATGCTTTAATAATGCTATTTCACAAAATGCGTTTTAGCTTTCTCAACGCCTTTATCAATTATTTGCCGCACCCTCTCCCTAGACAAGCCTACAAGGTTAGAGATTTGTTCAAGAGTAAAACCTTGCTCAAACCTTGCTTTTAAAATCCTTAAATTTCTACGACTAGTGTAATCATCACTGCCTAATAAACCTTTCCTTCCCAAAGCTTTTAAAAAATCCCAAACCTGTGATGCTAAAACCTGGTTTTCAATGTCTAACTCAGGATTTTCTTCTAAAAGCAATTCATGTTCTTCAAACCGTTCCTTATCATCAGTTATTGCTACTGGCTGGAAATACAACCGCTTCCCAGACTGGCTAGCATGTTCCGGCAAGCGCACAGTGCGCATCATCTTGTAATAAGCTTCTTTCGTGCGCGCCTTAACCCAGTACTCAGTGTAAGTGAACACGTCTCCAGGGTTTTTACTATTGGCCTTGTCTAAATCCCATCTTGAAAGCGCTTTTTTCAAAGCATAAAAACCAGTGGTTATAAAGTCTTGCCTATTAACCAAGTACTCCTCTCTTAACAAGCCATAATCTAAATATGTTAACTTATTTATATTCCGAACCACAACACCCATGTTTAGCAAAGCCCAAAAGTCTAAAACCTCGCTTTCAAAACTTTCAAGATCTTCAAGATTTAGTTCTTGACTTTGCGAAGATTTAGTATCCTCTTGCTGTTTTAAATCTTTTAACTCTTTGTAAATTTTGTAAACCTCTAAGTTTAAAAACCTTCTAAAATCCTTGTCTTGCACAAACAAGAGTTTAAGCTCTAAACCTTTATCGTATTCAAAAGTTTCAACTGGTGGCATGGAATAACGCTTGCTAGCTCTCAAGCTTTGGATTTGTTCTGAAGCAACAATGTTTACTGCTTTGCCAAACTCTTTTTTTATAACTTGAAAACGTTTGTAAAAGCTAGAATTCTCGTATGTATCGTTAAATATTTCTTTTTTTAAACTCTCCAAAGCCTTGTCTAAAGCACTAGAATTGTTCAAGCTTAAACCTTGACTGTTTCGTTCAGCGTTCAAAATTTCTTCCAACATTTTATAACTCCTCTCAAGCTTTCAAAGTTTTTAAATTTTACCAAAAGCATTAGCGAAGCAAATCATGCTAGCAAGACACGCTAGCAATAACTAGATTTTTAAGAATCATGATTAGAAACGCCAAGCTCTGCGCGAACTCTTTGTATAAGACGATTCCTAACTTGACGCACCCATTCACGACTAACACCAACCCTCCTAGCAATCTCGCTGTCTCTAAACCCTTGCAAGAACAAGTTCACAATCTTTTCATAAGTCCTGTGATTCTTGCGGTTCTTGTGCTTCTTATTGTTAGAATCATTGCTACGCCTAGATCTAGACTTGTTTCTAAACCTGGATTGCTTTGGAAACAATTCTTTAGCAACCCTCCTAATAACTGTTTTGAGTTCTTCAAATTCTAACTGCTTGTAAATCTTTTCTCTAGGATCATATGTTAATGCTTCATGAAAAGCAATGCTTTCAAGTGCTTTGTCATCTTCAATTAGGTCTTGGAAAGGTTGCACATACACAGGCTTTGTTAATAATAATGGATGTTCGTCATAACCATTACCTCCTAGTTCAGGGTTTTGCATGGCTTTAAACTTTTTCGCAATGGTTTCGCGTTGAAACTCTCTAGCAATGCGCACAGGGTTGTTATTGTCTAAGTAGAAATTGCTAATCATTTGCAACATTAAATTCTTTACAAAACCGTAAACACTGCCTTCTTCACTAGATTCAGACTTGCTAGGATCCCAAACGCTTAAACTCTTTTTTAAAGATTGTAAAGCAATGCTTACAAAGTCCTGCCTTGAAAGACTGCGAAAGTTTAGCAATCTCTCACTATACTTGTCGTTTATAACAGTTTTCACAATGTTAAAATTTAGGAACGCCCAATATGTTAACACTTCTTCAGCAATGCTTTTAGAATACTTTCTCACTTCCTTGTAAATCTTATGGAATTCAAGGTTTAAAACCTTAATCTTTTCGTCAAGCCAGTTTTTAAAGTCTTGATTTTGCTTGTCTCGCGTTAATGATTCTTCAATTTTAAATTCTAGTTGTGAACGCCTTTCTTGTGGAGGTCTAAAACTCTCTATCACCTGCCTTGGAATGTCTTCTATGTAATTACCAATCACTGATTTTATATGGTAAAACTTTTCTGCAGCGCTTAACTTGTCATAACCTTTAGTAAATATTTTCTCAGTCCAAGTTTTATCAGCATTGTTTTCTGAATCTTGCTCTGAATTTGTTAACGCTTTTGTTAAATCTTTGCTTTCCATGGTTTTAGCGTGTTGTTGGTTGTAAAACCCATTTTTAAATTTTTTCATTGTGTAGTAATAACACTACTCACAACTAGGCTTTCCAGTAACAAATTTTAAAAACCCTTTAAAAACACTAACAAGCCATGGCAAGACTGCGCAAAGGCGTTGCTTACAGGAACATTGAAAGACCATACACTAGGAAGTCAAAAGTAACGCAGAAGAGCTTTATAAAAGGAGCTCCCCCAGTCAAGATCAGCAGGTTTATAATGGGGGATCACAAAGCAAAGTTTCCAGTGATTGTTAAGCTTATATCTAGAGATGATGTTCAAATCCGTCAAGAAGCTTTAGAAGCAGACTGCGCAAAGGCGTTGCTTACAGGAACATTGAAAGACCATACACTAGGAAGTCAAAAGTAACGCAGAAGAGCTTTATAAAAGGAGCTCCCCCAGTCAAGATC
>JAGGZX010000033.1 GCA_021161785.1 Candidatus Woesearchaeota archaeon
AAAGTATACCAATGCTTTGATAGTTAAAATTTTGATGGCTAAAATCTGAGGGGGGTGAAAACTAATGCAAAGCATTAAACGCGTAAACTTGAAACTGCCAAGCGATTTGCATAGAAAAGCAAAACTCATAAGCGTTGTGAAGCAAGTAACGCTAAACCAGTACTTGGAAAGCCTTATACAAGAAGCGATTGCTAGAGATGAAACCATTATAAAACAATTGATAAGCAAGGATTGATAAGCGAGAATTAAGTATTAAACAAAAGTATTAAACAAGCAAGAACAAGCAAAACTATTGCTTGAAAAAGCGGTTGTCAAAGCATGAAAAAATGTCAAGTCAAAAAAATAAGAAACAATTAAAGCAATCAATTAAGGATACAAACATAATAAAAAAATTGTTTATTCTAACAGTTATAGTTCTAGCTTTAAGCATTTTCATAATCAAGGAGTCTCAACCATTAACAGCTAGCTTGGATGAGAATGATTCAAACAATCAAAGCCAAAGCAATGAAAACCAAGGCAACCAAATGCAGAGCAATCAAACAAGCCAAGGTAATAACTCTCAGCAAAGCCAAGATCAAGACTTGACACCTCCAGAAGTTGTGATAACAAGCCCTTCACAAACCATTTACAACACAACAATCATAAACTTAAGTTTTAACGTTGTTGAAGATTCAAGCTTTGAATGCTATTACAGTGTTAATCAAGAACAGCACAGCATTCAAAATTGCGAGCAAGAAAACCAATTATTTTTAACGCTTAGTGAGGGTTGTTACAATTTAACTGTTCTAGCCATAGACGAGTATAACAATTCTGGATCGCAAACAGTTCAGTTTTGCATTGATGTCACACCGCCTGTTGTTGAGCAAGCATTTCCGTCAGGTGTTTTAACAACTAGCAATGTTGAGATTGAAGTCCATACTAATGAAAACGCGTATTGCAAGCTTAGCAGTCAAGATTTAAGTTTTAACCAGATGCAACAATTGTTTAGTATTACTGGAACAATGATTCACAAGCAATTGTTAAACTTAGAGCAAGGACATTACGTGTATTATGTTAAGTGTAAAGACGTTGCAGGTAATGCTATGGATGATTCTATTGTTATAGAGTTTGATGTTAACCTGGCTCCAACAGCGAGTATTGACATTAAAGAAGCTAAGCTGCGAGATGATATTTACTTGTTAAAAAAAAGCACTTACAAGATTGAATTAGTGACTTCAGAACCTGTTAACCAGCCAACGCTTTATTACATGTTTAACGATGACACTGCAAAAAAACAAATTTCACTCATTGGTTCTGAAACGCACTGGGTTGGTTATTTAATAGTGCAAGACGTTGGTGAAAAGATTGGAAGTATTTACTTCACTGCTAAGGATTACTCTGGCGTTGAAACAAGAGACAAAGTTGTTGCATTGTTCATGATAGACACAAACCCTCCTGGCAAGGTTTTAGGTGTAAAGTACAATGTTACGAATGATTACGTCGTGATCCAATGGCAGCAGCCAAGCGATTGTGATGGTTGTTATTACAATGTTTACAGGTCTACAAGTCCGAACGTGTTAAAAACAGATTTTTACAAACAAGTTTGTGAACCGAAAATTTTAGAATTCGCTAAAGACCTTGCAAGTTACAGCAGTGTTTATTATTACAAAATCTCTGCGTTAGACAAGGCTGGTAATGAAGGCTTGCTTAGCGATGAGATAGCAATCCATGTTGGCTTGGATAACAATTCAAATAACGATTTAGTTAATGGTTTAAGCCCTGAATTAAAACTAGAGATTAACAACACTGTGAAAAAACTTGATGCTTTACAATTAGACATTGACTGGGCTTTGAAAAACCTTGAATCAATACATGACGAAACGCTTCGCAAAGCTATGACAACGCTTGGATTGCTAGCTAGCACTCGGGACGCAAAGAATAAAATTATAGAACTAGCAAGGCAAGCTCAAGACTTGTACAACGTAAAGCTTGACTCTAATTTTAAACCTGAAGACGTTAAGCAAGGCTTGAAAAACATTTTAAAAAAAGCTGAAGCTTACAAGAAGCAAGTCTGCATAAATGTAGATGTGACTTCTAGCTTAGAGTTTAAGCAAAAGCTTTCACAGCCAGAAATGTCTTTGGTAGCTATAGAGTTTGCTAAGCGTTACGGTTTTGATCAAGAGGTTAAAGAACAATTTTTGAAAAACATTTCTTTGTTAATGCAAGACATTGACGTTTACGTGGAAGCTTTCGTTGTTAAAGTGAAATATCTTGACAATAGAGAGGAGGAAAAACTCTTAGTGTTTAAAAACATTCAATCTAGCAAGGTTTTAGAAGACGTTATTGTTGTTGAAACAATTCCTAAAGCGATTGCAACGCATGCTTCAGATGTTAACTTCTTACAATCGCCAAAGGTTTTAAAAGATGATCCAATGGTTTATTGGCGTGAAAATTCTTTGCTTAACAAAGAATTAAGCTATGTTTCTTTAAACACTGACATTGAGAGTTTGCATTATGCTAAAACAGTTGTTGTTCCGAATCCAGAATTGTTTTTAAACCATGAAAGTTTTGAAGGTTTAAACAATCCAGTTTCTGCTAGCAGTGCTACTGGTTTTTCAATAAGAATGATTCCTAAGCATGTGAGTGTTAAGAATTTGGTTTTCGGACTGGGCATTGTTTTAATACTTGGTCTTTTAATATATTATTTGAGGATTTCAAGCTCAAGCCCTGGCTTGTCGTCAAGCTCAGCAAGTCCAAGTGTTTTGATGAATAATAATTTTTCAATGCGTTCAATGCAAAGCAGTTCTGTGCAACCTAGTGTTATGGCTGGTATGGCTGGTCAAGAGTTAAGCTTGATTTTAAAACGCTTGAGAGAAGCGCATGTTTTAGCTAACAAGTTCCATGTTTATGGATTGCAAGGCTTTAACCAAGTGAAAAGCATTTACAATGATTGTGTTAGCAAGGTTATGCAATTGCGTTACAAGATTAGCAAGTATTTTGGCAAGTTTCTTGACAAGCATGTTGACAAGCAGTTTCTAGAGCTGGAGTATTTGTTGAACATGCTTTATGCAAAGATTTTGATTTTGGAAAAGCTTGCTAGGGCGCATGACTTTGTAGACGGGAAAAACCTTGCTGGTTTAAGCTTTATAATTCCTGAAATCTTGAATGAGTTAGACATTGTGGAAGATGTTGAGTTTCAAAAATCTGTTTTGCAAGCACTGGATTATTTCAAGCAAGTCTTGTTTGTTAATGACACGCAAAGCTTACATAATGGCTTGCATGGTTGGGGTTTATAGCATGGTTAACAATTATTGGTTTAGGTTTGGCACTGGTTTTAATAACTATTTAAGAGTTGTAACTATTTTCAGGTTTGCATTTGGATTTTTCCAATATTTTAGTGTTAAACCTTGTTTTGAACCAAAACATTTATAT
>JAGGZX010000072.1 GCA_021161785.1 Candidatus Woesearchaeota archaeon
AAGCAATGTCAGACGTTTCCATTTTAAAACTGGTTTTTAGTTAACCTTCCATCTTTTTGAGATGGAAGGTTAACTAAAAACCAGTTTTAAAATGGAAACGTCTGACATTGCTTTGAGAATTGCTAATTGCGTTCAAGAAAAAAGAGAGCTTTCCATGCATCAAGGTTTAGCTTTGAAAATTGGTTTTAAAGTTCTTGAACAAGCAAAAAATTTGCGGTTTGAAAAACAGCGAGATTTCAAAACGCTTTGCAAGCAAGCTAGAATGATGGCTAGGCAGCTGATTGGAGCTTTTTTCAAACCAAAGTATTGGCGTTTAAAGAAGGGTTTGTTAAAAAAAATGTGTGAAAACCCTTTGCTAATAGCAGAAGATTGTTTAAAACTTTACAGTTCTAGCAATGAACGTTTAATGTTTTATGACGAGGTTTATTCTAAAATTTTTTCAAGAAGTAGTGAAAACAAAGACGTTGCAATCATTGACATAGGCACTGGTTTTAACGTTTTCAGCTTGAAATGGTTGTTAAACTATGCGCGTGTGAAACATTATTTTGCTATAGACGCTTCTTTAGAAGTTTTTGAAATTGTTTCAAGGTTTAGCGAGTGTTTGAAATCGCAACTAAGTCAAGACAAACAAAGAAGTGTTAGCATACAACCAATGCTTGAAGATGTTTCAAGCATTGAATTCTTAAAACGCTTGCAAGCATTGTTTAAAAATCTTAAAGCTCAAGGTTTTGATCGTGAATATGTTTACTGTTTCTTGTTTAAAACGCTTGACGGTGTAGAGTTTTTAAATCCTGGTTTTAGTTTAAAACTCTTGCAAGAATTAGTGAAGCGTTGTGTTGTTATAGTTAGTTTTTCAAAGCAAAGTTTGAGTGGCAAGGTTTTCAAGTTTGAAAGGTTTTGGTTTTCTAAGCTTTTGAAAAAGCTTGGTGTTGATTGTTATGAGTTTACAATTCCTGGAGAACTGTTTTTCGTGTTGAAAAGGATTGAATAACAAAAATTTTTTCAAAACTATTTTAGAGTAGTGACATACATTTTTAAAAACGCTTAACCCCTATAAACCGTGGCTGCGCCAATATTCAAAGTTGTAAACGTTACAAAAGTTTTTGGAAAAAACATTGTTTTAAAAAACATTAATCTAGAAGTGCAAGCAGGAGAAATTCTAGGCATTATTGGAGCTTCTGGCAGTGGGAAAACCACGTTGTTAAGAACGCTTGTAGGTTTTTACAAGCCTGAAAACGGAGAAGTCTTGTTCAGGATAAAACCAGTTATTGAGTCAAAAACTGCTAGCTTCCAACCAGTTTCTAAAATGCAAACAGTTTTGAAACATCTCTACGGGTTTGCACCGCAAGAACACAGCTTTTATGAAAAACTAACAGTTAAGGAAAACCTTGAATACTTTGCAAGCCTTTACAACCTTGAAAAACAAGAAATCAAAGCAAACATTGACAGCTTGCTAGAATTCATGGGTCTAAAACAATTTAAGAACATGGTTAGCGAGAAGCTTTCAGGAGGCATGGCTAGACGCCTAGACATTGCTTGCAGCTTGGTGCATGAACCAGCTGTTTTAATCCTTGACGAGCCAACAGCAGACCTAGACCCCTTGCTTAGGAAGCACATCTTGTGGCTTGTTAAAAAGATTAACGAGCAAGGAACAACGATCATCATTGCTAGTCACAACTTGAAAGAGCTTGAAACCTTGTGCCATAGGATTGCTTTCTTGCACAACGGCAGGATAATCACTGTTGGAACGCCTCAAGAGTTGAAAGCAAGGTTTTCTAACAAGAAAACGATTCGCGTAGAGTCACACCCTGGGCGTTATGAAAGCCTTATCCAAGAATTAAAATCCAAGCTTGAAAGTTCTGGCGTTAAATTTGAAGTTGTAAGCGTTGAAGGAACAGAGCTTGTTATTGAGACTAGGCAAGTAGATGCTTGTTTGAAACAAGTCTTGAAAGTTTTTGAAAGCTTTGGAGAAACAATTATTGATTTAAAGATAGAACACCCTAGCCTGGATGACATCTTTGTTGAACTAACTCGCGACTTGAACAAGAAGGTGTAGCAATGAAGGTTTACACTATTTTCAAGAAAAACTTGAAAGTAATAGCTCGCAGCAAGACATCTGCTTTCGCAGTTGTTTTCGGACCTTTACTAGTTGTTTTACTGATAAGCCTTGCTTTCAACAAGCCTAGCGTTTACGAGTTAAACGTTGGCTTAACAGTTGTGAACAAGGATTCTCAATCAGCAGAAGCATTAAACCTTTCAACAAGGTTGAAACAAGATTTAGAGTCTAACTCTTACTCAGTGCTTGAGTTTGACACTAGCCAAGAATGCGTTAACGCTATAAAGCAAGGGATAATTCATACATGCATTGTTTTCCCAGAAAACTTTAGCACTTTGCAAGGGAATAGGAATCTAGACTTTTTCGTAGATTATTCAAGAACAAACCTTGTCTGGGCTGTTATTGAAGTTGTTGGTAAAAACATTGACTTGCAAGCGTCACAGCTTAGCATGCAGTATGCTTCTGAATTGTTAAACACTTTGCAAAGCATTAAAAGCGTTGCTGAAAACCAGTCTTTAGAAATTGTTAGCTTGAAAACCAAGATTTCAAATGTTAAGCAAAAACTTGAGCAACAAGCTTCAAAGCTTTCAAGCATTGACTTGAACACTGTGAGCATTGACTTGGAAAGTGTTAAGCAAGACCTTGAAGATTTGTTGAGCGAAGCAAACTCTATGAAGAGTTCAATCATCAGCAAGGCTGACAGCATTTTAAACAATGGTAACGCTTCAGCAGCGCATTCAACAGCTCAAAGCATTAAAAGCGTTGTTAATGACTATGTTGAAGGCTTGGAAAGCGATGTTAACAGCGTAAAGCAAGACATTGACGATGCTAGTGAAACTGTTAATGGCTTGAATGAAAAGCTTTCAAACGCAAAGATTAGTGTTCAAGAAGTTGTTACAGAGTTGAACAATGTTAAGCAATCGCTAAGCAATGCTTACAATGAATTGTCAAGCATTCAAACAAGCTTGGAAGCAATCATTGACAAGGTTAACAATTTAAGAGTTAAAAGCGCTGAAACAATTTCAAACCCTATAACAACAACCATTAAAACAGTTGTGAGTGAGAATTCTCAATTATTATTCATGGCTCCCTACCTTGTAATGCTTTTAGTCATGTTTGTAGGCTTACTACTTTCAGGAACCATCATAGTCATGGAGAAGCAGTCAAAAGCTTTCTTCAGGAATTTCACAACGCCTACAAGGGAAGACGTGTTCTTGTTCAGTAATTACTTGACGAGTTTGTTCTTGCTCTTGTTACAAATAATTGTTATCATAGGTGTTGGTTACTACTTTTTAGACGGGAACTTGTTAAACAACTGGCAGGAATCACTGGTTTTGATATTGCTAGCTTCTTCCTTGTTCATACTTTTAGGAATGGCTCTGGGTTACTTGTTCCCAACACAAGAAGGCGTCACTATTGGAAGCTTGTCATTGGGAAGCTTGTTCTTACTAATTTCAAACCTTGTGCTGCCTTTAGAAACCATTAGCGGCAGCATGAAAACAATTGCTAATTACAACCCATACGTCATTGCTTCTGAATTGTTTAGAAAGTTATTGTTTTTTGACATTGAATTCCAAAGCATTGCGAAACAACTAGGCGTGTTGCTTGTTTACTCAATAATTATTCTCTTCTTATTGTTAATAGCTCACAAGTTTAGCCTTTCATGGTACCTGTACAGGTTGGCGTACAAGCCTTCAAAGAAAAAGTTTGAATTAAACACGAAGCAAGGAGTGATAACGAATAGCGAGGAATTACTAAATTTTGTTAACAACCAATCGCAGCAAGAGTTTAAAAAGTTTGCAACAGAACATGCTTACGAGTTGCAAGTGCTTTGCAAGGAAAGCTTGAAGAATAAAAAGCTTGCTCGCGCTTTTAAAAAGCTTGACAAAGCAATGGTTGTGAAGGTTTTAAAAGCTAGCATTAACAAGAGAGAAAGCAATGATGCCAAGAAGGAGAAAGAAAAAACAAGAAAAGCTAAGGGGAAAGAAAAAGAAGGTTAAAAAGAAATTTAAGCAGACCAAAGAAGTGGGTGTTGAGTATTGATGAAGCGTTAATATTTCTTAAAGTGCACGAACAAGTGGTCTTTCTCAAAAGGTTTTAAATCTATTGCTTGCAAAACCCTGCCATGCTGTTCTAGTTGTTTTAAAGCTTTTTCAAAAACAAGCTTGGGTTTTAAAGCAACGTCAATGCTTCTAGACTTTACAGCTATCAAGCCGTGGCCGTTAGGTTTTAAAAACGCTTCACTGTTTTTTAAGAATATCTCTACCTGGTTGCGCTGGGCAATGTCCTGGTACAAGACATCAACTTTTAAAGGTATGAAGTCTTGATAAGCTTTTGGATTGTTAGCGTCAAACAATAACGGAGCCATGTTCTTCCTATGCTTGCAAACAACGAGTAGCTTTACAACCACGTGTGGTGAAACGTCTAAAGCCCAGACAAAACCGTCAGCATTGTTAAAGCCTACAATGTCGCTAACATGGCTAGCTGTTGTTCCAGTAGCAGCTCCCAAGTATAACACCTTGCTACCAGGCTTTAAAGGTAGTTGTTTCAAACCTTTCATTATAGCTGCTGCTAGCTTGCTCTGCTTAGCATTCCAAAGCCTTAACTCCAATCCTTTGTAAGAAAACAATTTCTCATTATAAACTTTGAAACCTTTGTCAAGGTTTACAGTGTACAAGCACTGCTTGTTCTTTCGCTTTCCAACATCTTCAAAACATTCTCCTTTAAAAACGCCTGGAAACACTTGGTGCAGAGCCATTTTTTGTTAAAACATGTCCATTTTAAACTTTAACAACTGTTATTACTTCATCATCAGGTGTTAATTTAACGATTCTAACCCCGCGAGAATTTCTGTGCATTGTTGAAACACTTGCAGAGCTAAACCTTATCGTAAAACCTTTCTTAGTAGCTGCTATGAGTTCTGGATTACTAGCTTTGCGCAAGCACAAGCACTTAACAATGCGTTCTCCAGGTTTTAGAGAAGCGTTTTTAACGCCCACACTGTTGCGGTGTGTTAACCTGTAATCATTGACAGGAACTTTCTTGCCATAACCCTTAGAAGTAACCACCAGGATTGAAAACTCTTCAACATTACTAGATGCTTGACTTTGAGATCCTTGACTCGTCAAAGGTATTACTTCCAAGCCTTTAACAAAGTCTTGGCTTTTAAGCTTAACACCTTTAACACCCATCGCGATTCTTGACTGGCTTTTAAGCTCTGAAACCTTGAACAAGGCAGCCATGCCTTTAGCAGTGTATAAAAACACTAAGTCACTGCTTGAAGCAATGTCTGCACCTGCCAACTCGTCAGAAGGTTTTAACGTTAAAACCCTAACACCGTTAGACCTCAACCTTGCAACATGTTTCAAACACATCTTTTTAACAATGCCTTGCTTTGTGGCAAGCACTAAGAACTGGTTGTCAAAGTCTAAATCATTGCTTAACACTAAAACACTCTTCACTTCTTCTTGAATGTTAAACCTTGTTAAAGCAACGCCTTTAGAATAACGATCTCTCAAAGGTATTTGGTAAGCTTTCAACTTGTAAGCCCTGCCATTGCTTGTTAAGAACAACAATTCATGCTTAGTCTTGCAACGCGTCACTAGTTTTAAAGGGTGTTCAAAATCAGTTGTTTTCAAACCTTTACCGCCACGGTTTTGCTGTTTGAAAGCGTCAAGCTTTACAGCTTTAACATAACCAGTGGTTGTTAAAGCAATGACAACGTCTTCATCAACGATTAATTCTTCCACGTCAATACTTTCACTGGTTGTAGAAATCTTTGTACGCCTCTCATCGCTCAGGTTTTGAACTTCTAAAAGTTCTTGCTTCACAACGCTTAACAGGTTTTGCTTTGAAGACAGGATTTCTTCAAACCTTGAAATCTCTTTCGTCAAGCTTTCAATTTCAGACTCTATTTTTGAATGTTCAAGCTTTGTCAAGCGTTGCAATTTCATTTCAAGAATTGCCTTTGCTTGCTTTTCAGAAATGTTTAAAGCTTGTAATAGTTTTTCAATAGCTTGACTTGTAGAATCACTGTTTTTTATGAGCTTTACAACCAAGTCAATATTGTTAACAGCTATTAACAATCCTTCAAGGATGTGCTTTTTATCCCTAGCTTTTGAGAGTAAGTAAGTTGTTCTACGCCTAACAATGGTTTCTCTATGATTAATGAATTCTTGCATTAACTCTTTAAGGTTGAACTGTCTTGGCTGATTATCCTTTAAAGCTATAAACATTACTCCAAAGCTTGTTTTCAAACTTGTGTGCTTGAACAATTGCTTTTCAACAACGCTCGCAAGTTCTGGATTGTAAAGCTCTAACACAATCCTTACTTGACCTCTGCTAGATTCGTCTCTCAAATCTTTAACATTCGTTATCAAGCCTTTCTTTACAGCTTCAGCGATTTGCATTGTTAAGAATGCTTTGTTAACATTGAAAGGTATTTCAGTAATGACTAGCTTGTCATTTTCAAGTTTTGTAACGCCTTGAACAACTACTTTGCCACGTCCAGTCTTGTAAGCATTGATTAAAGAATCATCTTTAACAACAACGCCCCCTGTTGGAAAGTCGGGCGCTTTAACAATGCTTAACAATTCCTCAATGCTTAAGTCAGGGTTATCTATAAGCCTTACTAAGCCTTCACAAACTTCTCTAAGATTGTGAGGTGGAATGTTAGTAGCCATCCCAACAGCTATGCCAGAACTACCATTAACCAACAAGTTAGGGATCTTTGAAGGTAAAACCACTGGTTCTTTCAAGCTAGCGTCAAAGTTTAAACGCCAATCAACAGTGTTTTTGTCAACGTCTTCAAGCATTAACTCTCCAAACTTTGAAAGCCTTGCTTCAGTGTAACGCATGGCGGCTGGGCTGTCACCGTCTAAGCTTCCGAAATTGCCTTGTCCTTGCACTAAGGGATACCTGCTTGCAAAGTCTTGAGCCATTCTAACCAAAGCTTCATAAATAGGCGCATCTCCATGCGGGTGGTATTTAGCCATCGTGTTACCAACGATTGTTGCTGACTTTTTGAAAGGCTTGTTGTGCAACAATCCAAGCTCTAGCATTGTGTAGAGAATTCTCCTCTGGACAGGTTTCAAGCCGTCCTTGACGTCTGGCAACGCTCTGCCAGCGATAACACTCATCGCGTAGCTTAAATAACTGGTTTTTAACTCTTGACTTATAGGGCTTTGTAAAAGCTTTGCCTCACTGCCTTGCTGGTTGTTCACGCTTTCTTGGTTTTGCGCTTCCATTATCAAGAAGTTGCTCAACAAAGTTTTTTAAATGTTTTTAGAAAAAGAAAGAAAAAAAGAAAAATGCAAAAACGTTTTAATGTTTTAACAATTCAAACTTTTTTATAACACAACCACCAGTCAAAGCATTTAATGCTTCCCTGCTTTTCTTGCTGCAAGCGCTGCTCTGCCTCTTGCACTGACATTGCTGGAGGTATTATTGCATCACTACCTATCAACTCGTTTTCAGGCCAGTTGTGAGGCATTGCAACACTGTTCTTGTCAGAAACTTGTAAAGCCTTAACCATGCGCAAGATTTCGTCAACGTTACGGCCAAGTTCTTGAGGGTAGTACAGTATAGCTCTTATAACTGCTTTGTCATCAACTATGAACACTGCTCTAACAGTGTTTGTGCCTTTAGCTTCATGTATCAAGCCTAGCTTTTTAGCAACTTTGCCAGTATCGTCTGCAATCACTGGGAATTCAATGCTCACTGGCTTGCCTTCAATCTTAATGTTTTCCTTGATCCACTCAATCCATTTTATATGGCTGAAAACTTGGTCAATGCTTAAGCCTATTAATTCAGTGTTTAAAGCTTTAAACTTTTCATACCTTAACTGGAACGCTACAAACTCTGTAGTGCATACTGGCGTAAAATCTGCTGGGTGGCTGAACAGCACAAACCATTTGCCTTTGAAATGTTCTGGCAGGTCTAGCAATCCTTGCGTTGTTTGTACTTTCAAGCTAGGAAATTTTTGGCCTAGCAATGGAATGCTGTTGCGTTCGCATTCGCAATCTTTACGTTCTGTCATGATTTCACCTCTGAAACCCTTAAAATTCTTTGAAATTCGCTTTGTAAGAAGCGATAAATATTTAAATTAGTTCTTATTTATATATTTTATGGTTTGGATTTCGGATAAAGATTTGTTTTTAATACAAACACTCACAGAAAACGCTAGAACAGCGTTTGTCAAGATAGCTGAAAAATTAAACGTGAGCGAAACAACGATCAGGAAAAAAGTTAAACAATTATTAAAAGAAGGTGTTATAGAAAAATTCACGTTACAAGTGAATCCTAAAAAACTAGGTTTTGAAATAACAGGGTTGATAGGTGTTGACACAAAGCCAGAAGCTTACGTGCAAACACTTGAAGAGTTAAAACAGTTGCGAGAAGTTAAAAAATTATGGTCAACAACTGGCGATCACATGATAATGGCTGAGTGCTGGTTTAAAAACAGTTCTGAATTAATGCAGTTCATTAAAAAATTAGAGTTTAATCCTAACATTACAAAGGTTTGCCCAGCAATCATTGTTGAAAGATTAAAGTGAACTGTTTTTCTACTTGCTAATGCTATTTGAAAACGAAACCTGTTTGTTTAAACCAGAACACAAAGTCCAAGTCAAACAATGGAATGTTTATAAATCTAGAGAATTTTCTAAACTCTTCCTCAACAAGCAAGTATTGTTTTTTATTAAGCACTGGAATTGTTTTAATAACTCCTAACCATTGCAAGTTTTTCAATATGTGCCTGTCCAAGATTGCAAAATCAAAGCCTAAGCCAATGTTTCTCAAGAAATGGCTTGCTTCTTTAAAGCCTAAGCCTTTAACGTTTCTAACAAGCCAAAACCTTGCTTGTTCAGGCTTTGTTGTTTTAACAACGCTTAACAATTCTGGGAATTGCTTCCTAGCTTGAACAATAAACCTTGCTTTCTTGTTTTTAAAACGCACCTTTGTTAAAAATTTTGAAATCTCAAGCCAAGAACCTTTAAGCAGCAAGTCATACTTTTCCAGTTCTTGAACTGCTCGCCAGCAATTAACAGCTCTTGACTGGGGTGTTAGCAAGCAAAAAACGAGTTCTTTAAAAACCTTGTCTTCATGCTTAAAGTTTTGCTTGAACGTTTTGAAACGTTCTTGAATTAAAGGTTTTATCTGTTCGTGAATGTTTTTTAACAACACAAGCTTTGGTTTTGCAATGCTTGAAAACCTTGACAAACCCATTTTGAAATTTTTAGGTTTTTAGAAGAATTAAGAAAAAATTTTAAGCCTTGCCAAGAATCCTGAACACTTTCGTGCCGCAGTAAGGGCATCTTCCTTGAATAGCCCTTCTATCGCCACGTTTAGAATGCATGATCACTTCCTTTGCATCTGCAATCTCAACTTTTTTCTTACACTTAACGCAAAAACCTTGAACCATTGTTTACACCTCCAAAAAAGTTTTTTGTTTTAAAAACAAAGGGGTTTGTTATTGTTTATTAATGTTTTCTGAATTATGTGCATGTTTTTGGGAAAAACAACAAAATTTAAAAACAAGGATTGTTGCAATTGCAAGCATGGTTAGCGTGAAGCAAATCAGGGAGAACCCTGACTGGTTTAGAAGCGAGATTAAAAAACGCATGGATGAAGAGCTTTTAAAGCATTATGAAGAATTTTTAAGAATAGACAAGGAATGGAGGGATTTAATAAAAGAATTGGACAGTTTAAGAAGGAAAAGAAACGAGATCAGCGAGTTGATTAACAAGTACAAAAAGCAAAACAAGGACGTTAAAGAACTCATAGAGAAAGCTAGAGAACTGCCTTTAAAAATTAAAAATCTTGAAGAAAAACAACGAGTGCTAGAAGAGAAAAGGTATGAGTTAATGTTGTTACTGCCAAACACTGTTGATGAAGACGTTCCAATTGGTGACGAGACAAAGAATCAAGCCATAGCTTATTATGGAAAGCCCAGAGTTAACCAAGCTTTTATTGAACGTTTTAAAGAGCAACACCCGAACGTTGAGTTTGAACATTGGAGTAAGGAAATACTAAGCCATTATGACATTGTGGAAAAGTTCAACCTTGTAGATTCTGAAACCGCTGGCAAGATTTCTGGGTCAAGGTTTTACTTTGAAAAAAACCAGCTTGTAATGCTTGACTTAGCAATCATTATGCACGCGTTAGAGTTTTATCAAAAGAAAGGTTTTACAAACGTTTTATTACCGCCTTACTTGATCAAGCATGATGTTGAAAAGAAAATCACGCATTACGACACGTTTAAAGAAGCAATATTCCATGTCAAGGAGGATGACTTGTTATTAATAACAACGTCTGAACACCCGCTAGCTGCAATGTTTATGAATAAAAACATTTCAAAAAACGAGCTGCCTTTAAGGATTCTAGCTTGGAGTCCTGCTTTCAGGAGGGAAGCTGGCAGTCATGGCAAGGACACGAAAGGCATTTTCAGGGTTAAACAGTTCCACAAGGTAGAATTGCATAGCATTACAGAACTAGCTAATGACAGGCAAGAATTGGATTTCATTGTTAAAACAGTTGTTGATTACATGAAAGAGTTAGAACTGCCTTTCAGGGTTGTGAAACTAGCTTCTGGAGACATTGATAAAAGAGCAAGGATTCAAATAGACATTGAAACCTGGTTCCCAAGCCAAAACGCTTACAGGGAGACACATTCCATTGCAACAGTTGGAGATTGGATTTCAACAAAGCTTAGGATTAAAACAGGTAACGCGTTTGTAGCGAATTTGTATGCAACAGGCGTTGCTGTTCAAAGAACGATCTGTGCTTTGCTAGAAAACAATTATGATGCTGAAACAAAGACAATAACTATTCCTAAATGCTTGCACAAGTTTTTAAGTTTTAAAACCATTGAATTGTCTGAAAAGCGTTGAGAGAAAACAAAGCAATGTTTCCGTTTTTTCGGAAAGAAAAAGTTAAAATTTTCTGAAAAATCGGAAAGTTTTATTGTTTAAACAAAATGAAAAACGTTTTAAGCACGATAAAAGACTAATACAAAGCTTGAAAAAGCGAAAATCATGCTAAAAAATAACAAGGAATAAATAATTCTTCTCGTTTTGATAAAAAATTTTACCGAAAGATTTAAATATTAAAACAGATTATATTGCTATTTGGTGGTGGTAAAAATGTGGATTGATATCAGAAAGGAAATCGGAGAGGGCAGAACAGATTTAAAAACGTTAGAAAGAACATTAGAAGAAATACTCGGACCTTTATTTGTTAGTTCGTCAAACTGGAAGGAATATGACGACTTTTTTCCATACATTCGTGAGTATTTACTTTATCTTTCTCGTGATCCAAAACTTCCAATTGATTTAGTCCCACAGATAGTGCTTGGTAAAAAAATTGATAATCAGATATTAAATAAATATAAGAAAATTGTTTTAGATCTGTGCTGTGGAAGGCCTGACAGGAAAGGGGTGTTATTTGATGCATGGATAAGAAATAAAGATACTCCAGAACAACTTAAAGAGTTATATGAAAAGGTGCTAAAAGAAGAAATATTGTATGTGGGAATAGATGCTTTGGCTTACTTTCCAAGCCATGGCTATTACCTAGAAGGACCCTCTCCAATGAAGTTGGAGAAAATCCCTCAAAAGTATAGGAGAAAGAATGTTATAGTAATAAAAGGTGACATTGACGAGATCCTCCCATTTATTAAAGATGAAAGCATAGACTTCATAGTTTATAGTTGGGGAGACTGGGAGCATAGAACACACGGAATGGAGATAATTCCAAAAATACTAAAACCAGGAGGTAAGTATTTTATCTGCCCTTACGAAGCCTCACACTCACCATCTACACTTCGTAAGATAGAAGAGCCTAAAGATGTATGGGGCTGGACAATTTATGAAAAATAAACAAGTTTTTGCTATGGTTCTCTACAGATAAAACCCAGTCAAAGTTTTTTCATCAAAAACATGAGACAATCTTTTATAAGATCTTCTACTCCCAAATTAACCCAGCAACCACTTCCAAAGCGGCATAAATTTTATTTTTGCTTTCTTTCCAAACCATTCTAGTTGTTGTTCATCTTCAAAATCGTTAGTGATTACTAGCAAGTCTTTACATTTCAAGTCTTTACTAGCTTTAAGCAAAGCTCTAAGTTCGCGCTTCCTAGTTTTCTCGTCTTGCAAGTCATAACAAACCTGTATTAACTGCTTAACCTTAGATCCTTCTTTAACAACAAAGTCTACTTCGTAACCTTCAGGACTTTTCCAGTAATAGATCTCGCTATCTTTTTCAAGCAAGGTGTTATTCCTAAGTAATTGGACTGCTACAATGTTTTCAAAAACAAGGCCTTCGTTGTTGCTGGTGTTGAAAGCAATAAAGTTTGAAAAGCCTTGGTCAATATTGTAAACTTTTTTCGCAGCAAGTTCTTGCTCTTTCAACTTGTAAGAAAACCTTTTTAGCAAGAATATTGCGT
>JAGGZX010000008.1 GCA_021161785.1 Candidatus Woesearchaeota archaeon
ATATAAAACCAAGCCCCTTAACAAGCCCGTGTTGAGAGTTACCCAAGAGAGCTTGTTGTAAAACTAGCAAGGAACTTGGGAGTTAACCACGGGCAACAAATGCGTTACGATCAATAGCTCACTCGAAGCAAATTAATTAGAGCAATCAACTACATCAAAGTGTCATGGTGACAATTATGATCGCCCTATCACTATTCAAAGCTTTAAAAGCATAAAACTATTTCTTCGGGTGGGTTGTTGATCGTTCAACAAGCAAAATTGTTATTGAAGCATCAATAAACATTTTAGGGGTGGAAGAATGGCGAAGATAGCTCAAGTATCAGCTAAGTACATTATACACGCGAATATCAACATTGAAGGCGTTGTTGACAAGCCAGATGTTGTTGGAGCAATCTTTGGACAAACAGAAGGATTGCTAGGCTCTGACTTAGAGCTTAGAGAGCTTCAACGCTCAGGAAGGATTGGAAGGATAGAAGTAAACATTGAAACAAAAGGCGGTAAGACTAAAGGTGTTATCATAATACCTTCAAGCCTTGACAAGGCAGAGACTTGCATTGTAGCAGCTGCTCTTGAAACCATTGAACGCATAGGTCCTTGCAATGCAACTGTAAAAGTTGACAAGATTGAAGACGTGCGCGTTGCTAAGAGGAAATTCGTGATTGAAAGAGCTAAAGAATTGTTAAAGCAAATGCTTGACAAGGTAATGCCTGACAGTCAAGAAATAGCTGACGAGGTAGCTGCAAGCGTTAGGATGATGGAGATCAAAGAATATGGTCGTGAGCGATTGCCAGCAGGACCTGCAGTTGATGAGAGTGACGAAGTCATTGTTGTTGAAGGCAGGGCTGATGTTTTAAACCTTTTAAAGCATGGGTTTAAAAACGTTATAGCTCTCAACGGCACAAGCGTTCCAGAAACTATTAAAGAACTATCCCACAGGAAGACAATCACAGCATTTGTGGACGGTGACAGAGGTGGAGACTTAATCATTAGAGAGCTTTTAAGCGTTGCTGAAATAGACTTTGTAGCTAGAGCTCCAGCTGGTAAAGAAGTTGAAGAATTAACAAAGAAAGAGATTCACAAAGCTTTAAGAGCAAAGATAGCTGCTGAGCAAGTAAAGCTTGAAGAATCAAGTCGCAAGCAATACAAGCAAGAAGCGAAAAAGCAGGAAAAGCAGCAATTACAACTTTCAAACAGTGTTAAACAAAAATTTGCTTCAATGCTTGAAGACTTAATAGGCACTAGAGGTGCTTACCTGCTTGATGAAAAACTAGACATCTTAGGAAAAATACCTATAACAGAGCTTCAAAGCACTTTGAAAAGCTTAGGAGCAGTTGTTAACGCAGTGGTTATGGATGGCTCTGTAACTAGAGACATATTACAAGTAGCTGAAAAATCTGGAGTGAAAATCCTTATCGGCATGGATTCAAAAACCAGAGCTAGCAGTAATTGCAAAGTGTTAACAATTGATGACTTGTCTTGAATTGTTAAACCCTTAGCAACGAAACATTTATAAACACAAGCAATTTTCACAGATTGTTAAGAAAATGTTTAGAAAACATTTAAAAACCTGGCTTTAACAGCTAGGAATTCTGAATGCTTAGCATTGAAATGTTTAAAACAATGTTTGAAAGGTGTTTCCATGAGCAAGGTTGAAGATGCTACAGACATGGCAACGTTAAAAACAGGAACAACCACTGTAGGCATTATTTGCAAAGACGGTGTTGTTCTAGCAGCTGACAAGAGAGCAACTGCTGGTCATTTAATAGCAACAAAGCACATAAAAAAAGTTTTACAAATCTCTGACAGTTTAGCATTAACAACTGCTGGACTGGTTTCTGACATTCAATTACTAGTAAAGTGGATAAAGTCTGAGATCAACTTGTTTGAATTAAGAAATCACAGGAAGCCAAGTGTTAAAGAAGTTGCAAACTTGTTAGCATTAATTGTTTATTACAATATTAGGAAATTCTCACCCATTCCAGGAGTGACTCATTTCTTGCTCGCAGGTTTTGACACTGAGCCAAGATTGTATGACATATTCCCAGACGGCAGTGTTACAGACATTAAAGAATTCGTTGCTAGCGGCAGTGGCATGGAGCTTGCTTATGGTTTTTTAGAATCTAACTATTCAAAAAACATTAACGTTGACCAAGCAAAAGATTTAGCTGTTAAAGCAATAAATTCTGCTTTGAACAGGGATGTTGGCTCTGGCGGAGGTGTTGATGTAATAGCAATTACAAGCAAGGGTTTTGAACAATTACTAGATAAAGAGTTAGACATTCGCTTGTGAGTGAAACCTAATTTTTTTTACAATGCTTTAATTGTTAGCGCTGTCAAAACCATGCAAAGCTTTTATGCAAGCCAATCAATAAATCAATGCTTGAAAAACGCATGTTCAACACGGCTTTACAAGATTCTCTTTTAAAACAATAAAAAATTTTGAGGTGTAAACATTGGTTGCGATAATTGACGAAGTGTTATCCCATTTGCCTAGAAATCAAATCAATGCAGCAGTGTTTGAAGGCGCAAAGATTGTGCTCTACACGAAAAACCCAGAGTTTTTCCTAACAGGCAGGGATCAAGTGAAAAAAGTTGTTGATTTAATCAAAAAAAGGGTTGAGCTCAGGCCAGACCCTAGCATTACGAAAGATCCAGAAACAGCTGAAAAAATTATTAAGAAATTACTGCCTAAAGAAGCTGGTTTAACTTTAACATTGTTTGATCCTGAGAGGAGTATTGTGATCATAGAAGCTGAAAAGCCAGGCATTGTCATTGGCAAGAAAGGTGAATTGTTACAAGCTATTCGCAAGAAAACGCTCTGGGTGCCTATTGTTAGGCGAACACCCCCTATAAAGTCGCAGTTGATAGAGGACATTCGCAGCGTTTTGTACAAGAAGTCTGAATACAGGCGTAAATTCTTGCACAGCATTGGAGAGCGCATTTACAGTGGTTGGAAGCGCGGCCAGAGATATCAAGGATGGATCAGGGTTTCAATCTTGGGCGGTGCTAGAGAAGTTGGTAGGAGTGCTTTACTATTACAAACACCTGAGTCAAGAGTGCTCTTGGATTGCGGTGTTAACGTAGCTTCAATAACAGATGCTTACCCGCATTTAGAAGCTCCAGAGTTTAACATTAAAGAGTTAGACGCTGTTATTGTTACTCACGCACACATTGATCATTCAGGCTTAGTGCCTTACTTGTTCAAGTTTGGGTATAAAGGCCCTGTTTACTGTACAGAGCCAACGCGCGACATAATGGCTTTGTTACAACTAGATTTAATAAAAATTCAAAAACAGCAAGGACTAGATCCTTTATACACTTCTGACGAGGTTGAAGAAACTGTTGTTCACACAGTAACGCTTGACTATGAAGAAGTCACAGACATCACTCCAGACGTTAGGATAACGCTTTACAACGCTGGACACATCCTGGGCAGTTCAATGGTGCACTTACACATTGGCAACGGGTTGCACAACTTGCTATATACTGGAGACATAAAGTTTTCAAAGACAAACTTGTTAAGCCCTGCAGCCACTAAATTCCCAAGGCTTGAAAGCTTGATCATTGAATCAACTTACGGTGGCAAGGACAACATCATGCCTTCACAGCAAGAAATTGACGCTTACCTCGTAGACATTGTTAAAAAAACGATTAAGCGCGGAGGAAAGATTTTAATGCCAGTGCTAGGCGTTGGCAGAGCTCAAGACGTGTTAATACTAATCCAAAGGCTTATAAAATCTGGAGACATTGACCCGGTACCAATATATGTTGACGGCATGGTTTGGGACATAACAGCAATACACACTGCTTACCCTGAATTCTTAAACACGACTGTGCGCAAGGAAATATTTCAAAAAAATGACAACCCATTCTTAGCTGAAAACATTAAACGCGTCGGCAGTGCTAAGGAGAGAGAGCAAGTTATCAAGAGTAAAAAGCCTTGCATTATACTAGCCACTAGCGGCATGCTCGTGGGCGGTCCAAGCGTTGAGTATTTAAAACACCTTGCAGAAAACCCTAAGAACACGTTAATATTCACTAGTTATCAAGGAGAAGGCACTTTAGGCAGGCGCATCCAACAAGGAGAGCGCGAAATCGGTTTTAAAGAAGCTGGAAAAACATTTATTGTAAAGATCAACATGGAAGTTGGGCGTTTAGAAATCAGTGGCCATGCTGACAGGAAAGAATTAATCAACTTTGTCAGGCGGTGCGATCCTAGGCCTAGAAAAGTTATTGTTGTGCATGGAGAAAACTCTCGCTGCATTGACCTAGCAAGCAGTATTCACAGATTGTTTAAAATGGAAACAACAGCTCCTAGAAATCTTGAAGTTGTAAGGTTGAGATAGCGAAGCGTTAGCAAGCTCTTTCTTGAAAACCATTCACTAATCATTCACTAATTTTAATGTTTAGCGCAAGATTTTCAATTATTTCCTAACAAGTTTTTTTAAAACAAGGTTTAGTGTTTATTCATGGCAAAGCTTGAGCAAGGGCAAGGCTTGAAACTGTCAAAGCAAGAATTACAAGTTCTAGCAATGTTGAGGTCTAATTCTAAAACAACGATTACGAAGATGTCTAGGCGTTTAAAAAAGCCTAGCTTGCAAGTTGCAAGTGTTTTGCAATCTTTACATCGTTTTGTTTTAAAACACACTTGCTTGTTAGACTTTGAAGCTCTAGGTTTTAAACATCATGCATTCATATTTGTTAGGAACAAGCCTGGCGTTTTAGAATTCCTAGCGAACCATCCGAACGTGAACCAGTTAATGCTGAGCAGTGACAACATTGTTTTATGCCAAGCAGTGTTTAAAGATTTTGAATCTTTACTGTCTTTAGAAAACGCTTTGCAATCAATAGCTAATTCTAGTGTCAAGTCTTTACACATTGATAAAGCTTTACTTTTAGAAAACATTTTTTCACAACAAAACAATGTTTTAGAGTAAAGAAAAATTAAAGAAAAAAGTTTTTAAAAACGTTTCTTAAAACAATTTCATGGCAAAGGTTTTTAGAGAGCATTGGAAAACGCTTGACGGCGTGTTTTCAAACTCAACCTTGAACGCTTTGAAAAAGCTTTCTAGCAAGTACTGTTTTTCATACTTGAAAAGCATTGTTAGTGATGGCAAGGAATCAAGAGTTTTCCAAGGCGTGCGAGATAACGAACTCGTAGCAATAAAGATCTACCTTGTTGAAACTTGTAATTTTAACAAGATGCGAACTTATTTACAGCCAGACCCAAGGTTTTGGAACTTGCCAAAAACAAAGCGAGGCTTAGTTTTTAAATGGGTTGAACGCGAGTATAGGAACTTGTTAAAAGCTTGGCAGGCAGGTGTTTCAGTTCCAAAGCCTTTATGCTTTCAATCAAACGTGTTAGTCATGAGCTTTATAGGTGATGAACAAGCACCACCGCCTTTGTTGAAACATGTTAGGTTGTCAAAACTTAAAGCTAAAACATTTTTTAAAAGTTTGAAGCAAGAACTTTTAAAACTTTACAACGCTGGCATGGTGCATGGAGACTTGTCAGAGTACAACATCTTGGTTTGGAATCACAAGCCAGTGCTTATAGATTTAAGC
>JAGGZX010000086.1 GCA_021161785.1 Candidatus Woesearchaeota archaeon
CCATTGCTTTGCATTATTACTCCTAGATTTACTTTTTGAAAAGTCCTCGCCCCAGACCATTTTTTGTTTTAAACTCACATTTTAACCAACTATTTTTTCTAATAACTTTGTTTTCAACTTGCTTGTTGTTCTTGCTGGTTTTCTTGTTGCTGCGCTTCTTGCTTTTCCCCTCCTTGCTCTTGACCTTGATTTTCTTGCTGCTTTTCTTGCCCTCCTTGTTGCTGGGTTTTTTCTTGCTCTTGACTTTGACTTCCCTCTTGCTGCTTGCTTGCTACACCTTGCTTTTCAGACTTTTTGAAAAACGGTAGTTTAAGCTTTCTAGACTTCTCAATGCTAGCTTCAGCTTTTGTTAAAATGTCCTCAGCTTTCAATTCAATGTTAAGCTTTGCATTAACCTCCTTCACTAATTGTTTAAAGCTCTCCCTAACCTCGCGTTGCAACCTGTTACTCCTTTGATCTAGCAAGTTTAACAAGTGTATAGTATGCTTTTCAAACTTGTTAAACTTGTTCAACAAGTCTACAAATTCTTTCTTGTTAGCTTTCGTGTCAATGTCAACTTTCATCTTGTCAAAATCTATTTGTAAGCGTTGCATTTGCCTGTCTAACTGCTTTGTAACCTCGTTAAACCTGTCAAACTCTTGGAAGTGCTTAGTAACTTCTACAAAAATGGTTTCAACCTTGCTCGCATGCCTCTCAACAGTTGCTTCAACCTTCTTTATAGCTATCAATTCTTGCTGCACTTCTTTAGCTAGTTTCAACATTTGCTCAATGCTTTGCAAGCTTCGCAATTCCTGCCTAAGCTTCTTAACCTCTCCAATCAAGTCTTTAACCAAGACTTCGCTACTCTCAATGTTTGCTTTTAAAGCTTCAACTTTCATGTCTTCTTTCTGCAATTCTATCATAAGCTTTTCAGGCTGCACTGCTTGAACACTGTCAATAGCTTTCGTTGCAGCAACTTCTATCTTGCTAATAGCTTTTGTTAAATCAGTGATCATGCCTCGCAACTCACCGATTTGCTCGCTAATATTTCCAAAACGTTCACTAGTAGCCTTCCTCCACTCGTTTAAAGCTTCTAACTGTGTTTTAATACGCTCAAGCTCAATGCCGACTTTTCCTTCAATGCTAACACTTTCTTTCTTAACTTCTTCTTGACTGCTAGGACCTTCCTCTGCAGCTTTAACATTCTTCATTATTTCTTCTTCAATGTTCGCTTTCTTCTTAAACAAACCCATTTTATCAACCAACCTCTTCTTTATTATCTTCTTTATTATTCTCTTCAACACTCAAACCTTTACCTAAACTTTTATCACCTTCTTTAACAACCTTCTTACCTTGCTTCTCCTCAAGCTCTCGCTTTGGCTTGGATAACTCCTCAACAGCTCTTCTTGCAATGCGCTCAATATCTTCAAGCGTTAAAGGCTTTTCAATTTTTGATTCTTGACTAGCTTCTTCTTCTAAAGCTTTCTCAACGTCTAAAAGCAAGCTTTCAACTCTTTTAATGTCATACTCAAGCAATGTTTTTTCAGCTACATGAAGTTTTATCTTTGCAAACCTTAACAAGTTCCAAGACAAGTACATGTCAAAACCTTTCTTTCTAAAATCTGAAATTTTAGTTTCAAGATCTAAAACTTTAGACTTTAAAGAGCTAATCTTGTCTAAAGCTTCACTGTTATCTTGTTGGAATGTTTTAACATTAAACTCTTCCTCAACCCTAGAGCTTATGGTCTCAACTTGTTTTTTTAAACCATCATTATCAGCTTCGGGAACTTCATTCTTGTTTTGACTTAAAAATTCTTGAATCCTGGCTTGCAAGCATTGTTTTGAACTACAATCCTTCACAGCTTTGCTTAAATCTTCAAACCCTAAAACGCTAGCAATCCAGTTTGCAAAGTCATTCCTTGATTGAAACTCTCTAAACGTTTCATCACTGATAACACTAACAATGCTTAACAATTCTTTAAGATTCCTAGCTGTCCAAACCTTGCCAGATTCATTGATAACAAATTCTTTACCCTCAGGAGCTATGCCAAGCATTGGTTTCAACCTTTAAACTCTTCAATAGCTTTAACCATTTCTTTCTTGTCACGTGCTTGTTCAAGCTTTTCAGCAAGCTCGTTCAAGCCAAAAACAGCTCTAACCCAGTTCGCAAAGTCATTCCCATGCGTTTTCGTGTGAAAATTTATAACATCATCAGGCTTTGACAGTAATGCTTGCTTTAAATCACTAACACTTTTAAGCACTGAACCATCTTGCAAGTGGAACCATTTCTCAGGACTAGCCTCTACTTCAAGGCTTGACTTGCCTGCAGTGTTGCTTGTCTCTGCTTCTTGACTTCCAAGTTTGTTGTGTTCATTGCTTTCACTGTTCTCTTCACCAGAAGATCCCTCATCATTGCCTTCAGAAGGTTTTTGCAATAATACTTGACCAGTGCTTGTTTTCACAGCAACTTCAACTTTTTGTGCTTCTTGTTTTTCTCTTTGCTCTTGCTTTGATACTTGTTTAACTTCTTGTTCTTGCTCTTTCTGCACTTTTTCTTGTTCTTGCTTGTTTGCTTGCTCTTCCTCCTTGCTTTCCCCTCCTTGTTGTTGCTTTTCTTGCCCTCCTTGCTCTTGCGCTTTTTCTTGTTCTTGACTACTCTTGCCTTGCCTAGGTTTTATTTTATACTTTGCCTTGTCCTTAGCAGCTTTTTCAAGCTTTGAAATCATTTCTTGCTTGTCACTAACTCTTAACTCTTCACCTAAATCAGTGTTAAAGTAATTCGCGACCCAGTCAGCAATGTCGTTTTTCTCATCATTCACATGTTTTGAAAAAATGTTCATTGGCAAAGTTGGCAGCACGTCAAGCAATTCTTGCAAGCTTATAACGCTAACACCGTTCTCAAAGTTTAACGCTTGATTGTAATTCACGCTATGATCAAAAGCTGTCTTGCTAGCTTCTTCAGCAGCTTTTGCTTGTTCAGCAGCTTGCTTTTCTTGAAGCGCGATCTTTTCACGCTCTTTCTTTGCTTCCTCAACAGCTTTTTTCAACTCCTCAACAGAGACGCGTTTCTTAACAAACGGTTTAGGCTTCTTACCAAGTTTTTCCCAATGCTTCGCAATTCTTGGTTTTAATCCTTCAAGATAAACCTCTACCATGTTAAAGTTTCCAGTCTTTAACTTTTCAGTAGCGAGTTTTAACTCTAACTTTAAGTCAAAAACATCAACGTTCAATTCTTCTAATTGTTGCAACTGCCATTCCAACTCGTCAATGATGTTGTTGTACTTGTTGTATTTTTCTAACTCTTCATCTGTTAATCTTGTAACGTTGTGTAATAAAGGTCTAAAAGTGACAAAGAATGGTCTTCCACGATTATAGCTAGCGTTCTGCACCATTCCAGTGCCAACACTAGCTTTAACCAAGCTTCTCAACACTTCCTCGCCATACTTTGTTGCAATCCTGTTTAGGTCGCCTTCATCCCTAGTTCTCATCTGGATTTCAGTGTTAATATTAGCCTTAATCTGGCCTACAAAGTCAGCCAACACCTGTGAAACTAGCAATATACCAACCCCCCACTTTCTAAACTCTCTACAACCCCTTTCTATTTGGACAAATCCTTCACCACTACCTCCAAATTTCGGCAGCAATCTGTGAACCTCGTCGTAAACAAGTAACAATTTTAACTCTTTACTCTCCTCAAAATTAGCTTTAAACACTTGTCTAATAGTGTTAGCGACGAAGATGTCAATATCTTTCGGGTCAAGCTTGTTTAAAGTGAAAACATGGATCTCGCCAGGCTTCATATATTTTTTAATATCTATAAGTTCGTAAGCATCTGTCACCATGCGAACATTTCCTGGGAACGCTCTTGCTTGTTCAGGCTTCATTCCAAAGTAAGGATACAACCTGAGCATGCCTTTATCTTCTTGTTTTCTTAAAAACCCGCTCCACTGCGCTGTAGGGTCAAAAACAATTACTGCAACGTTTTTCATAAGTGCTTCTTCAACAATGACTTGTGCAGCAACGGTTTTACCACCACCCGTAGTTCCTGCAACGATGGTGTGAATCTTTAATTGTTCAAGGTTGAAATATGCTTTGTGAGCAGTTTCAGCGATTTTACCTACGAAAATGCTTTTAGGACCTGGCTTTGGAAGTTCTGAAAGCTCAACTTTTAAGTGATACTTCTTCTTAGATTCTTGATACTTCTTGTAGTAAAGAAAGCCTAACACTGCAGATGTTATAAAACCTAAAAACGCTGCGAGATGCCAAACTTTAAACTTCCAAAACAAGGTTTCCATGTACAAGGGTATAGTGACTTTTAACAACGCTGTCTTCGCACTTGTCAAGCCTAGATAACTAGCTGTAACTCTTAAAACATATTCTCCAGTCTTAATATCCTTAGGCAGTTTCAACCTTGTTATTAGTGAAACACTTGTTTTTATATGAACGTTTTTTGTAGTGCTCCAGAGAGTGTTGCCTTGAAGGTCTTGTAACGTGTAATAAAGTTTTACAGGATAATCTAAGTCTACAAGCATGTTGTGCAAGTCTGTTTTTAAACGCACTTCTTGCCCAGGGTTTGCTTTCTTGTCTAGTAATTCAAGGTTCATAACCAAAGCTTCAACAGGAAGCATTGATTCAGGAAGCACTTCCAATTTTATGGGAATGCTAATGTTGATGCCAGATCCTTGAATCATTAACGAGCCGTTATACTTGCCAACTGGCTTGTTACCAAAAATTGTTAGTACAACACTGTCCTTGTCTTTGGGAGGCACTATCATTACATCTTTATCCAAGGTTATCATGTCTGTGACGTTACCCTCAACTTTCAATTTCAAGTTCAAACTTGTTTTTTTATAACTAACAACACTGATTTCTTCTTGTAAAAAGCTGTTCTCTCTAAGCTTTCTATCAATCTTTGCCACAGTAATGAAGAAGTCTTCACCCTCAATCACTTTTGGTTGTTCAATGATTGGTATTGGAGGTATTTGCCCTGGACCTGTTCCAGTGCCTGTGCCAGTTCCAGACCCGACGCCTGGCTCGTCCACTCCAGGGCCTACGCCAGTACCTGGCTGCGTTGTTGGAGGTTGTGCCATCTCCATCACAATGTTGTGCACTGTTGTGTTAAAAGCATGTATTGTTACATTGTTGTAATAAACCTTGTAACCAGTCTTTATCGCGAATATGTAGTAATCGCCTTCTGGAGCTGACAAGCTGTAATGCCCATTCTCATCACTAACAGCAGAGTAACCGCCAACGTGTACAATCACATTTGGAAGTGGAACACCTTCAGTGTTTGTAACGTTACCAGTCACGTTTCCAAAGTTTGGAAGCTCTCCCTCTCCTTGAGGGCAAACATCGTAAGGGTCTGTGCTAAAGTAATATGTTAAACAACTCCCGTTCGTACCGTTAGGAATCGGTAGCAACATTTGATAATTGTAAATCCTGTTGTTGAAACCTCTAGTAAAGTTTGTTGTCAGTGCAAAGAATAACAAGTTTCCATTACCATCAACTAAGGCTCCAGTAGCGAAAAACCTTGTGCCGTTAGTGTCATAACTGTGCGTTCCATAAGCATTTATCTGCCTGCTTCCCAGTTCTAAGCTAACAGTTTCTGTGTACGTGTTAGTTGCTGACTGCCTGGAACTTGATTGAATGTTCATGAATTCATCCACTACTGAAGGGTTTACTGCTTGCACAGAATCCCAGTCAATCTGGTCTGGAGGCACCAAGCTTGCATACACTTCGTGTTGCTTTTTAGGCTGCATGCAGTCAAACAACAAGTTAGCCTCTTGCATGGTGCCAGAGCAAAAGTCATAGTACTGCAAGTTTGTATATCCAGGAACCCTTACTGCAACGCCGTAAATTGCAGACCAATACGTGGCTGGTAATTTGTGCACAAGGTTTAACTCGTAAACATAGCCAGCCCTACCAGTAAATATTGCGTAACCAATAAATTGCGCAATCTTGACAACACTAAACAATGCAACGCTTATAACAATCACTGTCAAGATTATTGTTAAAACTTGGCCCAGCCTGTCAGTTTTAGAGCTAGACTGGCCTATGATCCTGTTCTCTCCTTGAATGCTTTGCAAAACCTTTCTCAAAGCTTTAAACTTGCTAGCTAAACGCTTCTTGTTCAAGCAGCACCACCTTCAAGGTTTTTAGAGCTTTGGCTAGTGCTTAACAATGATTGATACTTTTCAAAAACAGGTTTTATCTTCTTCCAATACTCTGCTTTCTCATCATCTGTTAAAACCTCGTAAGCCTTTGCAATTCTTTCAAAAATCTTTTTCGCGATTTCTAATTCATTCTTATCAACAGCTTCTGAAAGCTGCTTGAGCATTTCATCCATGTAGACAGCGTTAATCTTGCGCAACAATTTTTCAAGCCTAGGATAAACCTCTGCTTTAACACCCTCACTAGCAATCTCGTACTGATAACGTATTTCTTTCAAATCAATAACAGCGCTTTCAAGATCTCTCATGTCAATGCTTGTTAAAGCTTCATCTATGAGTTTGTCAAGCTTTTTTGTCTTGTTAAAAACATTGAAAACGCTTGACAAGTTTAAAAATTCAAAAAAGCCAAGGTTTATGAATATGTAAAACAATACGAAAACACTTATTATTGTTATAGCAATGATTAACACGTCTTTCTTTAAAACATCTGTTTTTAAAACATTCATTATTGAGAATCCTGTTGCTTTAGCACTGGCAATGTTTGAGAAGGCAAACGTTGTAATTGATTTTGCTTGTTCAACTTCTAAATTCTTACCCTGCAAGTTTACATAATAAATAATCTTGTCTGTTAACGGGAATTCTAAAACAGGATCGTCGTTCAATACTTTGTATTCATGATTAATCACTACGATGTCATCACTAGTTTCAGTTATTGCTTTAGGCACGTATTCTATAATTCTAGGTTTTAAAGGCTTTGCAAACGCTTTGCTTGTCTTGTTATATTTTAACTCTTCAATAACCAGCAATGCTTGTTTTGAACTCCCGTCTAAGAATTCTAGATTGACAATCATAGCTGTTGTTGTAGAGGATAACTTGTTAGTAACTGATTTCAATGCTTGCTCAACGTCAATGCCTAGGGGTATGTTGCCATTCTCTTTCAATGTTTGAACAACGCGTTTTAAAGCGTCAGCCCTTGGATAAGTGATAAACCTTGATGAATCTTCAACACTAATCGTTTTTATTGTAGAGTTCCTGATCAGTCTCAACCTGTTTAAAGCGTCACTTCTCAACTTTTCTTTCTCCTCTTCACTTAAATCCCTCCTGTAAACAATGTCATTAAAATCGCGCTCAGCCCAGCCCAGCTCTTTCAAAGCGTTTGAAAGTTTTTCTTCAACGTTCAACGCTTTCACTGCGATGCTTTCATCACCTGTTAAGTGTTGGAGGTTTTCCATAGCTGTTTCAATTTCTTGGCGAAGGCTTGAAACTTCTACAACTTGCACAGGGTTTTTGATTGTTAAATGATAAATACTTGTTTCTGCTTTGTTACCTTTTTCATCAACGCAAGAAATCCTCCAATAGTAATTTCCTGCGCTCGGGTTTTCCATTTTAAACAAGTGATTACCTGTTGATGCTTTGTTAATGCTTGCAAACGCTTCCATCCAAGCACTAGCCTCACTAGTATCGTTTGTTAAGAATAAAGTGCAATTCACTAAGCTGTCATCTTGCACTTTAAATTTGAACTCTACTTCTTTAACATTGCTTAACTCTGCACCATCTTCAGGGCTAGCCACTTCTATAACTGGTGGATCGTTATCAATTTTTTGAATTGTCAAAGTTACAACAGCGTCTTTGTCTAGCAAGTAATTATTTACATGGCTTGACTTGTAACCTTGCTTTCCAACTACTATGTTGTAAGTTCCTTTTTCAAGGTTGAAACTAGTGCTTCCTGACTCGTCACTAAGCTTAGTGCTTCCGCTAACACTTACTAAGGCATTACTAACTGGATTTTCAGAATCGTCTTGAACGTTCACTGTTAACGTGTAAGTTTTATAAGCTTCAATGCTTACTGTTTTGTTCGCAGAGTTGTTATAACTATCTGTAACGATAACAGTTTCTTCATAACTGCCAACTTCATTAAATGTTAGCGTAACTTCACTATCTTGAATTATTGTGTTGTTGTGCAACTTCCACTTTATTGTTAAATCACCAATGCCGCCAGTAGCTGTTGCTTTAAGTTTTGCTTCTTCTCCAACCATAACTTTTCTGTCATAATCAATGCTTATCGCTATGTTGTTTTCTACTACAAAAAATGCTTCTTGTGTTCTTTGTATTGAATACTGGGTTGTTAATGAATGATTTAATGAGTGATCATTACTTGCATTGCTATTATTCGCATTATCCGTTTGCACTGAGTTAAAACTCAAATTCACAGTGTAATTAAACTTTAGTACTGCGTGATACTGCCCTGGTTTCACAGTGTTGTTAAATGCAACACTCCAAGGGAAAGAGTTGTTATGCACGTAATTCTTGTATAATTCTTGCCAGCCTTCTTGTTGTGAAGGGCCCCATACTTCAAGGCTTGCAACGCTAGATTGCTTTATACTAGTGTTTGCAATAGTTGTTTGCGTGCTGTTTGAAATGTTTTTGGTAAACTTGTAATCCTGGCTGCTTGGACCTGTAATTGTTAATGTTATCACGTGTGAAAGGCTTGTTGTTGGATTATCAGTTGTTAATGTTATTGAGTAATCATCACTTGTTTCTGGATTGCAATCATCGTCAATGTTGTTATAATAAATCTCTATCATTCCAGGATTTACGAACGGGTTTGAATCATTACAATCCATGCTTTCTGGATAGCCGTCAAAATCGTTATCAATAACTGGTTCTGACTCATTGTTGAATGATTGGTTCGTGTCATTACTATTGTTAGCGTTGCAACTAGCGTTGATTGTTAGCAAAACATTCACGATCCAAACAGTGTTTGTTGCGTTTGTTAGGTTTATAATGCCAGAGTAATTTCCAGGGGTTGTGTTGATTGGTACATCTATGCTAATGTTTAACAATGACTGGTTTGTGTTGTTAAAAATCAAAACGCTAGGCGTTTGGAAGAATGAACAATTCGGACTGCAATAACAAGTTACATTTAAAAAGCTGTTTTCTTTATATGTGATGTTAACGCTTAACATATCTTGATATGGGAGCATTGATTCATTAATGTTTAATTCTAAGCTTACAACATTGCTTGAAGGGTTTGTGTTGTTTGTGATGTTTGAATTGTTGATAGCGATGCTTGCGCTTGTAATGGTTTGGAATAACATTGCGATAATCACTGCTAAGCTTGTGGTTGTAAGCATGAATGTTAATCCTTTAGCAACAGTTTTCTTGTTAGAGTTCATTCTTTAAATCCTCCACAATTTTTTGTAACTCTTGCAGTAGCATTTCTTTAGCTTTCAACCTGGCTTTCACGTTTAAATCCTGGTCTAGTCCTTCCATTAACACGTTGTTTGCATAGTAGAGAATTCGCTGCCTCACAGCTTGTCTTAACAACTCGCTGAGATCTTTAAAATAATTTTCTTGCACAGCTTGTTCTAGTTCTTCAAAAAGCTTTAAAGGCATCCTAACGCTTACAATGCGATCTGCCAAGATTAACCCTCTAGGTTTTGCTTTGCCTTGTCAGCTTTTTTTAACGCCTTAGCAACCTTTAGCGCTCTTGTTTTTGCTGTCAATCTTGTTTTGCTTTCAAGATTGTTTTTTCTATACTTGTTTCTGCTTTCCTAGTTTTTTCAGTTCTGCAAGGTATTCTCTTGAGAATTGCCTCACTGCTTCGCTCCTGTTTTTAAACACTCCTTTAGCTACTAAGGCGTCTATTGTTGCAACAAGTTCTTTTGGTAGTCTTACATTTACAACGCGCGCCATTGTTTCCCCAACCCGCCTAGTATTGTTTTTGATATATTGGTATGGCTTAAAGTATGATGCTTGTATGACACTTGTAAGATACTCATATATAAATGTTTCTATTTTTCTCAACAAGTATCAAAAAATGTATACTAGTGTCATACAGAAAATAAAGGTTAATAAGGAGTTTTCAATTACTTACAAATTATTTTCAATATAGAAAAAATATTGGAAAGCATTTCTAACTATCAATAAACCTTTGCAAACCTTGTTTCAAACCCTTACTCACCAATGTTGTAGTGCCACCCTTGTGAACCCTTTCCAAATGCAAAAACTTACCCTTGCTAAGCTTTAAAATCTTGCGTTGAAAACTTTTATAACTCAAACTTCCATTTTTCTCTTTATAAACCTTGTACAAATCACCAATCCTTTGAGGCTGAGCAGTGACAATGCTTAAAATAAGCTTCTCATCATCATCAAGAATTTCTTCAGGGTTAACACTAAAACTTGCTAACTTGCCAATAGCTTTCTCAACGTCTTGCAACAATACCTTGTTAGCATTCCTGTATTCAGCTATCAACCCTGCTTGTCTCATTAAAAACAATCCAACACGAATATCTCCAGAAGCAAACGTTTTATCAACAACTCTTTCAAAAGCTGTTAAATCCCAAGCATTAGGAATAAAACCTAAATCAAGTCTTTGCTTTAAAATGCCATGCACTTGTTGTTTATTATAAGGCTTAAACTCTAACTCTTGAGGCTGCAATCTAGACCTAAGCCTAGGCTCTAAACGCACGACCCAAGACTTGTCATTAGCAATTGCGATAACGCTTTTCTTAAAAACATCTTCTAACAAGTAATACAAAGCTTCAAAATCTTCAAGCTTGTCAACCTCGTCAAGAACAATAACCACTGGTTTTTTATTTAACAACTCAACAACTGCTTGTAAAACCTCGCTACCACTCTTGTTCTGCACAGAGTAAAAACTCAACGCGTGAGCAATTTCCAAGGCAAGCTTGTAACTAGTGTTGTTCTTCCAACAATTAATATACAAAACAAAAGGTTCTAACTCAAGATCTGCTTCTTCAAGTTTTTTAAGCAAGAACCTGACAACAGCTGTTTTTCCAAGTCCTGGCTTTCCATAAATGAACAAGTTCACGCCAGGCCTGTCTTGCAATAAAGGCTTAATCACAGAAGTAATTTCTTGCATTTCATTATCACGGAACAATAACTCTTTCGGCAAGAATTCAAAACCTAGTGCAAACTCGTTTTTAAAAATTGAAGGCAAGTCAGTGTTGTAAAAATCGCTCATTTTACAATGCTAGAATTCAAAACCTTTTTTTAAATCTTACTTAAATCTTGCTCAAAAACTGGGAAGCTTTAAGCTCTAACTCCTTCCTCTTCTTTTCAAGCTCTTTAAAACTCTTCTCTACCTGTTTGAAATCAGACGTTTTTTTCAAACTCTCAACAATGATTGCCTTCCTAGCTAGGTTGTTAAACTCTCTCCTAAGCTTTTCCAAGTCAAGAGCAAGGTTTGTTAAAAACGTTTCAATCTTCGCTTTCTTAACAAGTAATTCTTCAAGCTTTTTAACAGAAGAACTCTCTTCACTAACCTCTTTAGCAATCTTTTCATTCTCAAGCCTTATCTTGTTAAGCAATTCTTTCTCAAACTTTGAAATCTTTTCTTCAAACGCTTTATGCTTTTTTTCAAGCTCTGCAATCTTTGACTTCTGCATCTCGCTAAGCTTTGAAACAGATTTCTTGATATAATCTTCAAGGTTTTTAACATTCTTCTCGCTTGTTCGCAACTTTTCAAGCTCTTCAGCAGTTTTCTTATCAACCTCTTCAATAACGCTTTTCAAAGCTTTTATTTGCTGTCTCAAGTTTTCAAGCTTTTCTTCTTCACGACGGAGTTTAACCTCTTCATCTCTAAGCTTTTTCTCAACTTCTAGTTCTTGAGAAAGCTTTTCCTGCAAAGCTTTTTCCTCACTAACTTCTTGCTGCTTTAAAGCTTGCAACATCTTTGTCAAATGCTCTTTCTCCTTCTCAATGTCAATAGCTAGCTCTCTCTTAAGCTTGTGATACTCTTCAAGCTCTTCCAACTCTTTTTTAATACTAGCAAGTTTCGAACCAAAAATTTCCTTAGCATTGCCAAGCTCTTCTAAAGCTTTGCTCAAGCTCCTAGCTTCTTCTTCAATGTTTTGAATTGCAGTCTCAACCTTTGCAAGGAATGCTTGCTTTTTAAGATTTAACTCTTTAACCTTGCTCTCAGTAAGCTTTTTATGAATCTTTGACGTAATGAAAACTTTTGAAAGCTTGTACTCAAGCTTTACAAGACCTTCCTCTTCAAGGAATTCAGCCCATTCTTGAACAATGGTTTTACCAACGCCAAGCTCTCTAGCAGCGTCTTCAATGCTAATCTTGCCCTTGCTTTGAACAAGGCTTAACAATTGATCCACACCTGTTAACAACCTTTCACTAACTGGCATAACATGAAAGCTTTTAAAACGAGTATAAAAATGTTTCGCGTTCCAACTCTGTTAACTTATAATTAGCACAACATAAAACCTTAAAAAGCTCTGAGCGTACTGGTGGTTTTTGGCTGAAGTGCAAGCAAAGAATTCATGGGTCAAAACTTAATTTAGAAACCATTCATTTAAAAACTATTCTGCTTCTTTAATTATTTGAATCCCTGTTACTAACGCCCATATCCACATAGCAATGACTAAGGGTATGCCAATCAAGACAAGGCACAAAGGAATTCCTATGATAAATAAAACTAATTGGATAACCCCCTCTGTGGTTCTGCCACCAATTAGACTTCCGAGTCCAGGTAGAACTAAAATATTCAGTAATAGGGCTGCAATTGCGATACCCTGGCTTGGTTTTTTCTTTTCTTCCGCCATTTTTTATATTGTTAGGATAAGATATTTATAAAATTATCGTTTTTAAAGCTCTGCTGAAACCATTTAACAATAATGAAAGACTGTTTTTGATAATTCTATTTATGTTGTATGGTATTAGTTTTAGGTCACACAAGTTTAACATACCCTCAACAAAAAGTTATATGGCAGGAGGGCGCATTCATCA
>JAGGZX010000075.1 GCA_021161785.1 Candidatus Woesearchaeota archaeon
CAAGAATTCAAAATATTTATTAACAATAATCTACAACCTTTAAAAATGCTTTTGAAACGAGAAGGATTTCCAGAAGAAGGAGAACTTGTCTGGTGTAAAGTGTTAAAAGTAAACCCGCACAGCGTTTTCGTAAAGCTTGAAGAATATGACAAGACAGGGTTAATAAACATTTCAGAAGTGAGTCCTGGAAGGATTCGCAACATTAGAGATTATGTTCAAGAAGGACGCTTCATTGTTTGCAAAGTGTTAAGAGTTAACGTTGCAAAGCAACAAATTGATTTAAGCTTGCGACGCGTAGGTGAAAATCAAAAACGGGAGAAAACAACAGAGATAAAACAAGAATTAAAAGCTGAGAAATACTTAGAACTCATAGCTTCAAAGATTAAAAAACCGTTACAAGAAGTGCATGCAAAGGTTTGGAAAGCAATAAGCAAGGATTATGATTACATACACCAATTCTTTGAAGACCTAGTTTCTGGAGAAGTAAAGATCACTGATTACAACATACCACAAGTTATTGCTAAGCCTTTAAAAGAAATTGTTTTTGAAAGAGTGAAGCCTAAACAAGTATCTCTAAAACAAGTTGTTAAGATCCACACAGAACTCGGGAATGGTTTAGAACTCGTAAAGCAAGGCTTGAAACAAGCATTAACACATGCAAAGCGCTACAATGTTGAATTAAAATACGCTGGCGCTGGAACTTTCCTAGTCAAGTTTACAGGTAAAGATTACAAGCAATGCGAGAAAGGCATTGAAACATTTAACAATGCTTTAACAAAGGCTTTAAAAAAACATGCAGTCATAGAATTCTCAAGAAAAGATTGAAAAACTTTTACACTAGAAAAATGCACATACTCAAATGCGAAGTTTGCGGTAGTTATGGTTTAAAACCAGTTTGTGAATGCGGTGGTAAACGCTTCAGAGTTAAACCTGCAAGGTTTAGCTTGAAAGATGCTTACGCTAAGTATAGAAGGCAGTATAAGTTGTTAAACACTATGCCAAGCAAAGCACTAGGCAAAGCAATAGATAAAACGTTGAACAAGGTTTAAAAGTGTTTTAAAATGCTCTTTAAAAACCAAGACTGGACTTGCAATTTAAAATTAAAACCGCCACAAGGCAGAGCAGTGCTTATTGAAGGATTACCAGGCATTGCTAGCACTGCACGCATAGCAGTTGATTATTTAATAAACCAGTTAAACGCTAAAGAAGTTGCAACTTTTACATCTCAAGCAATGCCAAACACTGTTTACGTTGATAGTGAAGGCCACTTAGAAGAGCCTAGCATAAAACTTTACTATGCAAAACTATCAAAGCCTAAACAAAAAACCAAGCAAGAACAAAAAACTAAACAAGCAAATAAGCGTTTCCAACACGTGTACTTGCTAACTGGAGACACTCAGCCAATAACAGAAGTTTCTTGCCATGCTTTTTGCGACTTGGTTTGCAAAGTTGCAAAGCATTTAAATGTTAAAGAAATCATAACACTCGGAGGCATAGGTTTAAACACAATGCCTTCAAAACCAAAAGTTTACGCAGCAAGCGTTGATGACTTTAAAGAAAGTTTCAAACAGCAAGGTGTTAAAACAAACATGTACGGCAAAGTAGGCCCCATTGTTGGCGTGGCAGGATTACTGCCTATAAAAGCTTTCAAGCATGGCATTAAGTCAGCTTGCTTGTTAGGAGAAACATACAACCACCCATTATTCTTAGGAGTGAAAACATCTATCAAGCTGTTAACAATTCTTATAAAGCGATACGCGCTGCCAATAAACATTAAATCATTACAAAGAGAAAGCAAGAACATGGAAAAAGAGTTTCAAGCAATAATCCAAGAACCTGTTGAGCAAGAAAGAGAAGAATCTTTAAAACAAGCAACATATATTGGTTAAACAATAAAAAAATGTTTAAAACAGGAATAAAAAACAAGATTCTAAAGCAACAAGAAAAACAAGAACAAGCAAAGATAGAAACAATTCTCAAAACGTTAAAACCAATAAAAATCTATGTTTGCAAACACTGCAACAGGTTAAGCGTGAACAAGCACAAATGGCATGATCCAAGCATTGCATTAACAAGCTTTCAGAAAGAATTACAGTCTCAAATACTAAAATCAATGCGAAAGCAAACCATAAAACAGTTTAAAAACTATGACAAAAACTTTTTGTTAAAGAAAGGTTTAAAACTCAAACTTCCAAAAAGCTATGAAGCAGAGCCAATAGCAATACTTTTAGAGTATAAAAACTTGTCTAAAAAAATACGCATTGAAAAATCATTCACTACTTGCGATAAATGCTTGCAAAAACGTTCAAAGTATTATGAAGCTATAATCCAATTAAGAACTTGTAAACAACTTGGAAAGCAAGAATCAAGCATTGAACTAGAAAAACTCTTACAAAACATAGAAAACATGTTAAAATCAAAACAATCAAAAGCTAGCATAACAAAAATTGTTACTCTAAAAAAAGGATTTGACGTCTACATAACGAGTTATAAAGTAGGCATGGCGCTTGCAAAACAATTCGCAAAACAAAAACATTTTGAAGTGAAAACTTCTAAAAAACTACACACTTACAAAGATGGAAAGCGAATTTACAAGTTCTCAATACTTTTAAGAATTTGCAAAGACTAGCGATTGTTAAGTATTGCTTTAGAAATAACCTTGTTTAACTCCTCGCCATTACACAAGCAAATCTTAAAACCTGAATCTTCAAAAACAACTTGTTCAACACTGAGCAAAGACTTGTCCAAAACTAATATTAAACGATCATCCTTGCAAACGCTTCTCAATAATTCAAAAGTGTGATTAATGAATGCTTTCTCGCAAAAAACAGCTCTAGCGTTTAACAACAACCTAGCAGCTTTTAAAGATTCTAACTTACAGTTTAAAACAACAACGTCATAAGGGTTGATACAAGCTTTTTTCATGTTTTCAAAACTTGCAACGTCAAAACACTTCAACACTTGCTTGTTATTAATAAAAAATATTTTTTGCAACAAATCAAAATATTTAGACTTCCAAACTTGCAAAGCTTTTTGTTTCTCACTCAACGCTTGTTGAAGCTCTCTAACACGATTTTTCTCTGCAAGCAACAATTCTTGTGCAGGTCTTTTCTTAGAAATAGCAATGCTTAACTCTTTGTTTTTAAACTTTAACTCTTCCAACTGTTTCAACAATTTCTTATTCTCAAAAACCAGGTCTTGAATCTGTGACAACAAAAACTTTATTATCGCGTCATCTTTTTTTGTAACAACTATGCCTGGCTTCTTCTCAAGCATTGGCAAAGATTTTTCAGGCTTTTCAAAACGCAAATACCAATGCTTAGTCTTAAACAACATTACGTAAAGTTCTGCTTGTAAGGCCTTGTCCAAGTCAAAGCTTGCGTCACTTAAAAACTTGTCCAGCTTTGCCAAAGCTTTTTTGAAACGCTTCCAACAATAAACAGCAGAAGCCAAAGCATCTGCTTCATGAACATTCAATGACTGTTTAAAACCATTGATTAATTCTTTCTTCTCCTTACGGGTTAAATCATTGTTTGGAGTGAATAATTTCACGTTAAATTTTGCTGCTAGTTGCTTTGCAAAACTTGACGGTTTAGACTTGTCAATCGCTATGACAAGTATTTTACCATGGCGAGAAACTTCTCTAATAACTTGTGAAGCGCCAGCGTTTTTCAAAAACCCTTTAAACACAAGGTTTCCTTTCAAATCAATGCCTGCAAACCCTGTTGTAGTGCCAGGGTCAAGACCTAGAATAATCAATGCTTGCTTTTTTCCTTGCTTAAAAGCATTCACAACCATTTTCAAACCTGTCTTGAAACTTGCTGCTTCACCTTTAAACCAATGCTTGGTCCTAAAACGCGTTGCAACTGTTCCAAGCTTACAGTTTTTAAATCCTTAACTGTCTTAATGCCAGCATTGAACAATTTTCTAGCCCTAACGCGGCCAATGTCTTTCAAAGCAACCAATGGCAACAACTCTTGCTTAACACCATACTTTAACTGCAACCTAAGCTTAGCTAGAGGTGTTTGCAAGCGTTTCAAACCTTTAAGCCTGGAAAGCTCTGACAATGCATAGCAAAGCCAATCAGCGATTTCAAGCTTTGCATGAAGCTCTCCAGGCCTAACTTTGAAATCTTCTAAAATTTGATTTTCACTAACCTCGTTAATCCAAGCGTTGAACATTAAACTCGTTTTAAAGCTTTGCAAAAATGTTTCGTGCTCAGGATCAAACTCTGACGGCTCGGGAATTAACAATTCCTGCCTGTAATTTTCAAGCTCTGAAACAAGCCATTCATAATCCTTAACCTTAACACTTAGCAATGGTTGCATTTCAATGCTAGAGCAAATCAAGTGTAAAAAACCAATGTTTGAAGGTTTAACAACGCTTGCCTTGCTTAAAGCTTTTAAAAATATGTGCGCTGTTAAAGGATCAATGTAAAGCTCTGAAACTCTAGTGCCAATAATTGTTGCTTTTAAAAATCCTTCCTCTTCAATTATAAACCCCCAATCCATTAATTGTTTCAAAGCTTTCAATATTAAGTTTTTAACACCTTCTTCATCACCAAAATGCTTGGCATAAAACGTTTGTAACATAAAGCTTGCCAAGTCTTGAAAACTCTTAGCGTAATCAAGAGCCACTAGTGATAAGATGTAAGTTCTAAACACTGGAGCAACGCCTAGTTTGGAAGTAATCTCTTCTGGAACTCCTAAAATGTAATGTTCCAAGATAAACTCTTTCTCTGCTTGGCTTGAAGCAATGCTTATAGCTTCTCCAAAGCTTTCCAAGCCTGGACGACCAGCCCTGCCAGTGAACTGGTGATACTCCAAAACTGGAATGTACCTGTAACCATAACCGCTGAAGCGTTTCAAATCCCTAATCACAACCCTGAAAGCTGGCAGGTTTAAACCATAAGCAAGTGTTGGAGTGCAAGTAATGATTTTCACAACGCCTTGTCTGAAACCATTCTCTATTAACTCGCGTTGCTTTGCAGCTAACCCGCTGTGATGGAAAGCAATTCCTTTCTCTAAGCAAGCTGCTAAACGCTTACACTGCTTTGTAGCTGGTTGTAAAACATTCAAAGCTTTCAAGCTTAACTGTTTAGCTCTCAAGAAGGGTTTTAAATGCTTACCAATGCGCTCTGCCAATGCTTCAGCACTAGCTTTTGTTGAAACAAAAATTAAAGCTTGCTTTTCCTTGCTAATAGTGTCTAAAGCAAGGTTTACAGCAGCGTCACTAGTTAATTCAGGAATGCTAATCACTGAAGAATGGTCTTCTAAACCTTGACTCATAGCTTTAAGAACTCAAACACTATTTTTAAGTTTTTGCATGGAAACATTTTTAAAACAAGCAGTTTTTAAACAAATACATGACTAGCAACAACAAGGACAAGACAAGACTTGTTAAAAACCGTTCAAACACTAAAAAGTCTAGGAAAAACTTGAAAGTGATAGGATTCCCAGCGCACTCAGTTGCTAAGTACTTCTTCCTAGTCTTGTTGCTATTATTCTTGTACATAACATTCCTTGTTTTAAAACCATACCTTAGCTACTTGCTAATAGGCTTAGTGCTAGCATACGCTGCACACCCACTGCACAAGTTTTTTCTAAAACTCTTTAAAAACAAAAACATTGCGGCAACGTTGACAACGCTAGTGATTCTAATCCTGGTTTTCGTGCCTTTATACTTTTTAATAGCAAAGCTGTTAGCAGAGTCTATAAGCATTTACAGTTCAATCCTAAACTTGCAGCCAAGTCAAGGTTCAAACCAGAATTCAACAACAAGCTCTGCAACAATTCTTGAATCACTGCTTTCAAGCATAGGCTTGCAATCAGAAGTTTCAGCAATGGTGAAAAACATTATAGCAGCTTCTTCAACAGTGTTGATCAAAGCAGCTACTAGCTTGCTAGCAGACATTCCAAGATTCCTAGTTGGTATTGTCTTGTTATTGTTCGTAACGTTTTATGCTTTGAGAGATGGCAACGTGCTTTACAACTGGATGCGCACTTACTTTCCGTTAGAAAAGCATCGTCGCGAACGATTTTTAGAAGAAATAAAAATAACTGCCAGAGCAGTTGTTTACAGCCAGTTCTTGTCAGCACTAGCTCAAGCAATCACTGCAGGCATTGGTTACGCATTGTTCGGTGTTAACCAAGTTGTTTTCTGGAGCTTTTTAACATTCATAACAGCGTTCATACCGTTCATAGGACCGCCACTCATATGGGTGCCGCTAGCTGTTTTAAAACTATTCTCTGGCAGCGTTGCTAGCGGTGTATTGTTATTAACCTGGGGTCTTGTGCTAGTAAGCAACGTTGACAACGTTGTTAGAATGAAATTTTTACACCATGAAACAAAAGTGCATAGCGTGTTAATGCTCATAGGCTTTATCGGTGGCGTGCACTTGTGGGGTTTTGCAGGGATTTTACTAGGGCCTTTAGTGCTTAGCATAACCATAAAACTCCTTGACTTCTACACAGAAGAATTTGAAGGACTGTAAGTATGAACCTGCAATTGTACATCACTACATCTCTCTCTAACATACCCTTCTTGAATTAGTTTTGCAACGAGTTCTTCAGGTTTTGTGAATCTTCTCTTCACAACAGCAAACAACCTTCCGTTTTTTTCAAAAATTTCATGATTTGCATGTTTCAATTTAAACCTGTCAACATGTTTTAAAGCTTTAACTGGAGGTCCTTTAACAACAACTCGTTCTGAAAGCTGCTTTAAAGGTAAAGCGTAAAGCAATAATGCTTCAAGCTTTGACTTAGAAAACTCCCAATCCTTAGCAACTACTTTAAAATCATGCATTTCTAACTGCTTAGCAAGATATTCAAAAATTTTTAAAACCTTAGCACCAGAAACATCTGGATTTGCTTTTAAACCTTTAACTTTCAATTTTAAAACCTTCACATCTCCAAGGTTGAACTCTTCAGCAAAGGAATTAACAGTTAACGGCTTTACCTTAAAAAATTCTAAGCTAGGATTTTTTAAAAAAAGTTTAGCTTTAAGTTTAAACCTTTCAAACTTTTCCAAGCTTAAAGCAGCAGCTGCATTCCTGTGGGGATGCACAGGCTCTATAACAATTAAAGGCGTTAATGCCATGCGCTGCATCACTTTTTTATACTCGTCAAAATTGTTTTCAGGGTCAATAATTGTTTTAAACGCTTCCCAAGACTGACTAGCTTCTAATAGGTTTTTAAAACTTTCATAGTAGATAACCAAGATGTCCAACAAGTGACCTGAAAAACCTTTTACAAAACTTTCAGCTCCATAACACTTACAAGCTTTGCAAAACTGCTTTGCAACACGAATATCGTCAGCCAAGCCAGGGTTTGCTTTTAAATGCTTCTCAACCCAACTAACATGTAACAAGCTAACATCAGTCATGTTCCTAGCTTGAACCCAATCATTAATTCTTAACACTGGAACAATTTCAAACGTTAACCCTTGAAAAACTGTTTGAAAGTAATCCCTACTACCATGGATTTTCACATACTTAATTTTTGAAGCTTTCAAAACCTGCTCTAATAACTCGCTAATATTTTGATCTTCATAGCTAAGGTCAAACGCGGCAAAGACGTCAACATCATTGATGGTTTTTAAAAACGTGCCTTTAGCAACACTACCACCGATGTGAAAGCTAGCATCAATCTTCAAAGCTTTAGCTGCTAGTGAAAGCTTTTTCAAGAAGTCGTTACAAGTTTTTAGTAATTCCTTTTCAAACGCTTTTGAAGGCTTCACAAGCGTTAAAGCTTTTTTTAAAACAAGGCTGACACTATCAAAGCTTTGCATAACGCTTATAAAACCTAATGCTTTATTAAAATTTTATGCTTTACAACAATAAAAACGCCTAAAAGCCGATGATAAGCTCTGGAGTAGCTAACCTAGCTATGAGGAGAAGAGAGTTAGTTGAGGCTGGGCAAATATTTTTAAACTAGCAAGCATTTTTCATGTTTCATGAAGGTTAAGCTCGTGTTGCTTTCAAAGCAAGGAGACGTTTTTTATTGGAAAGAGGGAGACTTACACACCCACTTAGGGTTTGTAAAAGAGGGTGTCATAAAAAAATCTGTGAATCAAGTAGTAACCACTAATAAGGGTGTTGAACTCTTTGTTTTAAAGCCAGAATTTGCTGATTTGTTGTTAAAAGTGAAGAGAGGTCCAGCTATAATACTGCCGAAAGATGTTGGCTTTATAATAGCTAGCACTGGCATCGGCAAGCAAAGCTTGGTTGTAGACGCTGGGACTGGAACAGGTTTCTTAGCTGCTTTGCTTTCAAGAGTTGCTGGAAGAGTGGTTAGTTATGAAATCAGGAAGGATTTCCATGAACTAGCAAAGAAAAACTTGAACTTTTTAGGCGTTGACAATGTTGAGTTAAAACTTGGAGATGTTTACAAGCAAATTGAAGAAAGAAATGTGGACTTAATAACGTTAGACTTGAAAGAGCCTTGGAAAGCGTTACCGCAAGCTGTAAAGGCTTTAAAGCCTGGAGCCTTTATTGCTTGTTACACTCCGCAAATAACGCAAGCATTGCAGGTAAAGCAAGCACTGCCTGAAAACTTGTTATGGTTGAAAACTGTTGAGCTTTTAGAGCGTGAATGGGTTGTGGATGGCAAGGTTTTGAGACCTAGAATTATCGGGCGTTTGCACACTGGCTTCATAACGCTTTTGAGAAAGGTGTTTGAATAACTATAAAGGTGTTTTTTAATGTCAAGGTTTTTCAAGAAAGAAACAAGGGTTTTAGGAATTGATGACGCTCCTTTCTCAAGAAAAGATGAGAAAGTTTTAGTGATAGCAACAGTTTTTAGAGGTGGTTCATGGCTTGACGGGGTTTTAACCTGCACTGTAACGCGTGACGGTGATGACGCAACGAAAGCAATAGCTGAGATGATCAATAATTCAAAGTTTAAAAAACAGTTACAAGCAATCTTGATAGATGGCATTGCAGTAGCTGGTTTTAACATTATTGATATTAAACAATTATTTGAACAAGTTAAAATCCCTGTCATAGCAGTTGTTAGGAAATTCCCTGATTTTGAACAAATCTTTAACGCTTTAGAGAAGCTTGGAAAGCATGAAAAAATAAAGGTTTTGAAAAACATTGGCATGCCAGTTGCTTGTGGCAAAGTGTTCATCCAGTTTTCTGGTTTAAGCTTTGAAAAAGCTTGTGATTTGGTAAAACTAACAAGCACTCGCAGTAATATTCCAGAACCTTTAAGAGTTGCACACCTGATCGGTTCTGGAATAGTCTTAGGAGAAAGCAGGGGCGGTGCTTAAATTTTTATACAAATCTTTCAACTAGTTTTTCGCAAGCCAAGCTTTCCAACACTGACGAACAAGCCACCAATCATTGTTGCAATTCCTAAAATGATTGAAGCCATTGTTTGAAAGAATTGCTCTGGAAACGCTTGTATCAAAAAACTGTGTTGTGGAAAGCTATAATTTTCTTTGAAAACAATCTTGTGGAACAATTCAAAACTGAACTCAAAGTTTAACAATAACAAAGCGATAATAATGACTAGCACCAAGATCAAAAAACCTGTCGTGATTAAAAGCTTGAAAAACTGTGTTAAAGCTTTCACAAACAAGAAAACACTTAAAACAACTAAAACAATAATGATCAATGTCAAGTTTTCAAAATTTTTCACAACTTGCTTAACCTGCATTAAGTGTTGCAATTCTTTCAAGGTTACGTGCTTCACCTGCTTTAAATACTTGATAATGTCTGTAGCGTTTACATTCGCATGCATTCTTGCTTTCTGGTCGTGCAGTACTTGATAAACAATCTTAACGTTTTCAACACTTCCTTGGTAGTGTTTAGAAATGCTCAACCACAAGCTTTCACTGTTTAAAACAAGCATTGTAGGCGTTGCAAAGCTCAAAAACACTAAGCTCAACACTATCAAACCTTGAAAAGCGTTTATCACTATTCGTTCAAGGTTAAAACCTTGCTCGCGCTTTTTTAACAATTTAAAACGCTTCTCAAGCCTGTGCAACAATTTTTTATTAATGCGTTTCTTCTTCATCCTTTTCAACCACCAAAATTTTTTTGATTATCCAAACCAGTTGTTCTTCTCTCTCTGCTTTTTATCTAAAACGCTTTCAGGCTTGTTAATCCTAGGCCTGCCAGTTATAGAGTCTCTCCTAACAGTGATGTTTAACATTTTTAAAAACGCGTTCATAGCTTCTTCAACGCTTAAAGGAGTTCTTGCAAACCCTTGCAATCCTGGCTCGCCTTGAAACACTAAAACCCTGTCACTAATCTGTGTTAAGAATAACAAGTCATGATCAATGATTAATGCTGAACTATTCGTTGCTGAGAGCAAGTCTCTAACAATCTTCCCTAATTGTAAGCGTTGCTCAATGTCAAGATAAGCTGAAGGCTCGTCTAACAATACTAAATCAGCCTCTTTAGTGAGCGCTCTCGCAATGAAAACTCTTTGCAATTCTCCACCGCTAAGCGTTGATAACTCTTGATTCATTAAAGGTTCTAGCTCGAAAGGTTTTAACAAGTGCTTGTAAGCCTCCCAACCTTTCAAGAATTCTTTCACAAGCATGTTGTTGTTTACCTCCAAGTATTGAGGCTTGTAAGCAATGCTTATATTTAATCTTAACTCAGGCTTTGTCTTTAACAATCCAGCTAATGCCTTAGCAAACGTTGACTTCCCAATACCATTCTCACCTACAATGCCTATGATCTCGTTTTGGAATAAAACGCCGCTTTCAACTTTTAATGTGAAACTGTTTAGTGCTACTTCAAATTCTGGCCATTCAATGCAAGGCGTTGCTGATTTAAAGCTTTGCTTTCTCGTCTTGAAATCAATAGGTTTTTCTCTGAAACGCACGTTTAAATCTCTCAAGTATCCTTCAAGGTAAGCGTTAATCCCAGCTTTTGCTTGCATTGGTTTTGAAACAATTCCAAAAGCGTGAGGAGTTCCATACAATACTTGAACATAGTCAGCCATGTAGTCAAGCATTAACAAGTCATGATCCACAACAACGATTGCTGAATCATTGCTTAATTGTTTAATGAATTTTGCAGTGTTAACTCTTTGCTTTATGTCAAGATAGCTTGAAGGCTCGTCTATAAATTTAAAATTAGCATCTTTCAAAGCAGTGAAAGCTATGACAACTCTTTGCAATTCTCCACCGCTAAGCGTTGATAACTGCCTAAGCATTAAGTGTTCAATGCCTAGTGATTTACAAGTGTTTAATACTTGTGCTTTATCACTACTTGCTTTTTCTAAGAACTCTTTCACACTTCCTTGAAATTTTCTAGCCACTAGCTCAATTCTTTGAACTTTGTAAACAGTTTTAACACTGCCTTTAAACAATGCTTCAAAAAACGCTTGAGCTTTACTGCCTCGCAAATGTTTCAAGACTTGCTTTTTAACATCTTCACTGCTTGAGAAGCGTTCTAATCCAAGGTTTGGCTTTAAAACGCCTGACAACAGTTTTAAAGCAGTTGACTTTCCAATACCGTTACGCCCTATAAGGCCTAAAACAACGCCTTTCTCTGGCTCTGGAATCCTATAAAGCGCAAAACCATTGGTGCCATACCTATGGAACGGGTTTTCTTCCAGTCTTTCAGGAAGGTTTACAATGATTATCGCGTTTAAAGGGCATTTTTTCACGCACAAGCCGCAACCAGTGCATAAGGATTCATCAATCACTGCTTTGTTAGTTTCCTTGTTGATGTAAACGCAGTCCTTGCCAGTTCTGTTGATAGGGCAAGCCTTGACGCATGCAAGCCCGCACTTGGCTGGATTACACCTTTCCTTAATAATAACTGCTAAGCGCATGTTTCTTGTTTTCTGTTAGAATTTTAAAATTTTGTCACAATCAACTTTGTTTCAACACTGTTTCAATCTTGAACAAATATCTGAGAGCTCCGAAAAACATGTTTATGCTAGAATTGTGAGTTTCTGCTTTGAAAACTTCATGCCTGTAAGGCTTTTTCAACACGTTTTGCAAACTACCCTTGTCACCTCCAATGATTTTTAATTCTTTACCCAAAGCTTTGCTAAGCTTTCTAGCAATGCCTGCTTCAAAGCTTGATTTTCTTCCAAAATAATTGAAACTGTTATTCCATTCTAAAAACTTGTTTTTTTGAACAGTTTCTTGTTCGCAAAAACTTGTTCCTTGTTGTTGCGCATAGTGTTGGGCATAGAACTGGTTTAAAAACCTGTGCAGAGCGTTAAACTCTAAATCTCTAACCCTTGCACAGCAATGCTTTAACATTTCAAAGTCTTTCAATTTTAAACACTTCCTCTTCTTAGCCTTGCTAGCGTCATAAAAGGATTCTGCTTTCACAACATAACTATTTTTTAAACCTTGAATCATGAATTCTGAACCATTAAAAACCATGCTTGTTGTTAATGATTCAATAATGTGTTCTAAACCTTGATCTTTGCAAATTTGTTTTGCAATGTTTTTGTCAATAGCTGGTTCTGCTTTTACAAGGCTTTCCTCAATTACGAGATGCCAAGGAATGCTAGGCCAGTTTAGAGGTATTATTATAGCTTTCTCAACTTGTTTCAAGTTTTCAAGGTCTAGGTTTTTCTCTTTGTACAAGGTTAGTGTTTGATATGCTTTCATTAAAATTTTCTTTGTGAACATGTTTTCTTTATCATAAAAGAACATTGACTGCCTAGCAAATCTTTCTTTAACACTTGTCGTTGCAGTAAATATTAATGGATTTTCACAAGCATTAAATTTTAATATCTTGTCAGCGTTTTTTAGCAACATCAAGCTAAGACTGAAACCTTTCCCAAAGCTTGTGTAATGCTTTGGGTCTTGCGTAACGCTTTCTAGTTCTTGATAATTGTCTTGATAAATGTGTTGCTCTGGATTCGTGATTACTTCTTGAAACTTGAGTTGTTCGCAAGTCTTGTAAAGATATTTTGGATATGCCAAGGTGTTCATAACCACCAGATAATAGTAAATTATTTAAATGTTTTTCTATACTACCATTAACAAGCATGAACCCTAAGCAAAAAAGCAAGAAACAAACAAAAACGTTAATCATAGAAACAAGAACATTCCCGAGTAAAGATAAAAAAACGTTAAAATCCTTAATTCTAGAATATCTAACACAACCAACACAGCTAAGGCTAACAAATCAGAACACTCCAGCAACAAATACAAGTTCTTTTTTTAGTCAAGAAAAAAATGTTCCAGACAGAGCAATAATAACAAGTTCTGAAGCTAGGTGTAAGGAGCTTGAAAAATCACTCGCTGCTAAAGGATTCAAAAAAGTTAGTGCAAGAGAATTAAAACAGGCAAAGGAGGAAACTTTAAACCAGTCAAGCAGTCAAGGTTTTGAAAAACGTTTCTGCATGTACAACACCAAGCTTGGTTGTAACATTGCAATTGAAGCAAACCCGAGCATTGTTAAAGAACTTGTAAATCAAGGCTTTAAAATACATGCTTACATGTATAAAGAGTTTAGAAATCAATACTTTACGAATTTAAAACTAGTAGCGATTGACGGTGAAAACCTTGTTAATCCAGACAAGCCAACAATGTACGGATTGTGCTTTGAAAATGACGATAAGAGTTTAGAAATCAAGATTTACACAACACTCCCAGTTAATGCTCAAGAATTTAAAGAATTGTTTAACAAAAAAATTTTTGAAATCAAAAACGAGCTCAAAGCGAAAGGTTTGAAAGGTTTAATACCTGAAAAACTAGTGGCAAGCATAGTGCATGTTGATACAGAGCAAGAATTGCTTGAGCAAACAAAGAAAAGTCTTGAAGATCTAATATTGAAGCATCATTCAAACCTTGCATTAACAGCTCACAAAGCTGAGCATGACCTGGTTGTGATTCCTTCAATGGTGCGTAAAGGTAGAGAAATCTTCAGTATTCACGGTTTTAAATTTAAGAAAGAAGCTAGTGTTCCGCACAGACCAGTAGTTGGAGTGCCAATAATCATTGACTTTGTAAACATTCCAATGCCGCTTTGGAATCACAAGCAATACGAGGTTTTCAAGTTCTTAACAAATCTTGACTTTAAAGAATTTGAGAAGGAATTAACGTATGAAGATTTACAAGAACTTCAACAACGAGCTTTAAACGATCATGATTCAGAAGCCACTAGCATTGTAGCTGCTTACAATGCAATGGATGTTTTAAGACAGTACTTGATGTTGAAACCTGTTAAAAGCGTTGCAACACTGTTTTTAAATGCTTCAAGAAGCAGGACTTGCTTCATGACAAGTACTGCAACGCTTTCAAAAAACTTGTGGCGATGCATAGCTTTGGAGCGTTACAGGTCAATGTTTAAGCCTTCTAAAAAGCTTGAAAAACAGGTAGACAATTTTTTTGAAACAAAAAAAGAATTGGTAGAACAAATATTGACAGAAAAAGCATCATTCCAACCCTATTCAGGTATTACAAGGGTTTTATACCCTTTCATAGGCTTCATTGCTAAACACATTGTTGACAATCCAAGAGCAATCAACAGTGATTCAGAAATTGAAGCTAAGAAAGCAAGATTGTTGCCAAAGCTGTATGAAGAAATTGTAAACCTTAACAAGCAAGACCCACACATAGCAACACTCTTCGCAAGGTTTTTTGAATCACTAAACGCGATCCCAATACTTGAAGTTTTAGACTTGAAAGCAAAACACGGTATTGATTATGTAAACAAGAGCAATGATTTATTAGAAAAAATTGTTGAGCATTACTGGTACACAAACTTTACTGACATAAACAACCTTTTTGAAGAATTCAAGTATGGTTTAGAAATTCTTAAACCAGTAAGCAAAGGCGTTGTAAACATTGCAAACTTTTTCATGTATTTAAAACCAGGTTTTTATAATGAAAGAAAGCAAGAAATAGAAAAGCTAGTTGATAAAGGCATCTTGATTGACTTAGGCTTTGCAAACATTGTTTCTGTAAAGCCAGGCAGTGTTGTGTCGCAATTTTTAAAACCGTTCCAAGCTAGGCATTACAAGGAAGGTTTTGAAATTTCTAAAAACCTTACTTCAAGGATGCGTCTTGAGCAGTTAGCGATCACGAACGTTTTAAAAGCATATTTTGCAAGCTTTGGTTATGAATTACCTAGAGACCAAGACAAACAGTTAAGCATTGCTAGGCAACAAGTTCTTGAAGAAGCAAGACAAATTATTAACTATTTACATGAATCAATTCTAAACTTGCGTGAAGACATTGCAATAGAATTCTATTGGAAGAGCAAGACATACACTGGAAAGCAATCATGGATAAGGCTTGGCATTGAAAGCGATTTACAGCCAGGACAGGTTTACAAAGCTTATGTTACAGAACTCGGGTTAGAACTCGCCAAGCATGGTGTAAAGCCAAGTTTTAATGCTTGTTTTAAAAAACTGTTCGGGTTTGACTTGCAAGGCAAGGGTTGCTTGTCCAAAGGCACGCTTGGAAAGTTGTTATATTCAATTTTCTATGATAACATTAGCGTTGTAAAGCGAGAATTGTTAGACTATGCTAACGGTTTTTACAAGTTGTTTTAGCATCCAAAAAATTTTTTAATAGCTTGCAAAACCACTATTGTAAAATGCCTGCTCCAAGGTTGAGGTCAAGGTCTAAACGCAGAGTTAGTGTAAGGTTACCAGGTAACAAGTCAGTGGTTCATTACAAGCCAAGACTTGGTTTAAAGCCTAAATGCAGGAATTGTGGCAAACCCTTACATGGCATTGTCACTGGAAGGAAAGGTTTAAAGCTTTCAAGATCTGCAAGAAGGATTGCTAGGCCTTTCAGTGATTTATGCTCTGAATGCATGAGGGATTTGTTAATAAAAAGAGCGATTCAACACGCTCAGCAATCTTGAATGTTTAAAAACTTAGGAGGTTTAGAAAATGTTCAAGCCTGGAATGGTTTGTTTAAAAACAGCTGGCAGGGATGCTGGCAAGTACTGCGTTGTGTTAACAATTAAGGATAACTATGCTTTAATTGAAGGCTATACTAGGCGTAGAAAATGCAATATAAAACACTTAGAACCTTTAGGAATGTCAATAACCTTGCCTAAAAACATTGACCAAGCAACTAAGGAGTTTGTTGTTGCTGAGTTGAAAAAGCTTGGATTGGTTGACAAGGATTATGAGAGAGCTTTAAAAACTGTTGAAAAATTGAAAGCGAAAGGCGTGTTTAGAGATAAATCTAAGCGAGAGAAATCTGTAAAGCCTGTTCGTAGAGGTGCTGTAAAGAAGGTTAAGGTTGAAGAGCAAAAGAAGAAGCAGGACAAGAAGGAGAAGAAAGAAGAGAAAAAACAAGGCGAGAAGCAGAAAGAGATAAAAGCTATGGAAAAACAAGACAAGCAAGAACAAGTAAAACCAGCCAAGGAGAATGAAGACGTGGAGAAAGAGTTAAAAAAAGAGTTAAAACAAGAGAAGCCTGAAGATAAGCAAAAACAATAACGTTTTAATCTTCTAAGCTTTGCTTCTAACTTTTTTCTTCTAACACTAGTTTTTCAGGTTGCATGAAAAACAAGCCTTCATCTTCCAAAACCTTGAATTTTTGAATGTGTATAACTTTCTTGAACAACGGCATGTCAAGCACAAATGTTTCAAACTCTCCGCCTTCGCCTGAGACATTAAACTTATACTTTTTAGCAAGCATTGAAAGCTCTCTAACGCTTTGCAAGTCTAACACTCTCCCAACCCACTGCTTTGTTAAACCTTCAGAAGAAACACTAACAATTAATGCTTTAAAATGCTTAGCCACGAATTTGATTAAAGCTTCTTGATCAGAATGCCATAACGGGTTATAAATTTTTAACCCTAACTCGTCAATAATTCTTTCAAACCTGTTGCGCTGGTAATTGCTATATAAAGCTCCAGTCACAACTCCTTCAATCTTGTAATGCTTAACAGCTTTTTTTAAAGCTTGCTTTAAAACCTTTAACTCTTGATCAGGGTTTAAACTTGTTGAACGTTTCATTATCAATGGGATGCCAGAAGCTTTTGATTGAAACTTTACTAAATCAATGCAAGGGTGGTGTAGCAAAAAGCTATGCTTTGCTGGCTTAACAGTTATCAAGCAAGAAATGTTGTAATTCCTGTTGTGCATGATCCATGCTGCAAGCCAGCTATCCTTCCCGCCGCTAGCAAGTAATGCTAAGTTTCCATTGCTATGAGTTTTGCGTTTTCTGCTTTTATGCTTTTTTTCTTTATCTTCAATGCTTAACTGTTTTAAAAACTCGTTCACTGTTAAGGAATGCTTTTTAGCAATTTTTTGCAAAGCTTTGTGAACGCCAGAACTGTATTGCGCAGCATGTTTTTTAGCAAGCACAACATGTTCTGGAAGCCCTATTTCAACACCAATCTTTCTTAACAATTCCTTGTTTTCAAAAAAGAATTCTTTGCAATGCAAGGATTGCAACACTTTTTTTATCAAGTTTAAATCAAGAAAAGGCAGTCTAAGCTCTAAGCCTTGACTTAACGCTATCGCGTTATCCCTGTACAAGTCACGCTCATAAATCCGTCTCAAGTTAGAAATGATTTCAAACCTTGCAAGTTTTGACAATAACTCTTCTTGTTCTTGTAGTGAACGTTCTTGAAATTGCTCTAGAAACCTTAACTGTCGTTTATAACCCAAAAACACATCGTCAGCTCCCAAGCCAGTGATTACAAGTTTTCCACCTATTTGTTTTGCAAGCTTGCAAGCAGCTAGCGTGACAATGCCAACGCTAACCTTAACAGGGTCTGTGCTTTCAATAATCTCAATAACTTCTTTAGCTAGTTGTAAAACTTCTTCCTCGCTAATAATCCTTGTTTCTAACTCAACACCAAGTTCTTTCGCAACGTTTTCAGCTTTTTTAACATCTCTACCATCAACGCTTATCGTGCAAGCTTTAAAGTCAACAAACATTTTCATAATCCTTGCTAACACTGTAGAATCCAAACCGCCAGAAAACAACAAAACAGGTTTTACATCTCCATGCTTTGCAGTTCCATGCATGACACGTTTTTTTACAGCCTCAATCAATGCTTGCTTTACTTCTCGCAAAACATTCAAGGTTAAACCTTTCCTAAAACTTTCCCTGCTTTCTTCAAAGAAACCCCTATACATTGACACAAAACCATTAGTTCTTAAACTAACAAACAATACATGCCTCGGATTTAACTCAACAACATGTTTAAAACCCAATCTTGTTAAGCAATGCTTACAACTCGCAAAGCCCAGAACTATTGGCTCACTATTTTTATATTCCAACGCGATCCATAAAGGATTAACACCTATCAAATCCCTAGCAAGGATTAAAAATTTCTTGGTAGCGAATGCTAAACTGTAAACACCGTCAATTTTTTCTAGTAACAACTTTGTTTTTTTCACTAATCCTTGAATGTTTTTAACATCTTGCAATGTTTTAAACAATGCGAAAACTGTTTGAGCATCGTTTAATGAATGTTCAAGTTTTAACTTTTGTTTTAACTCTTTTTTTAATTCTTCCCAATTATAGATTTCGCAATTCGCTGCAAGCATTGATTTATAGTCATTGCTAATAAATGGTTGCGGCTTTAAACCTTGACTTAAATGCATTGCATGCAGAGCATGTCCCATAACGAGTTTAACGCTTTGTTTTGAAAAATCTTGCATGTTCATAAACTCTGCTAAGGTTTCAATGTTTTTGCTATAACTCGCATAGAATTTCTTATGCTTCAAAACTCCTAAACCATAACAGTCATTACCCATGTGCATTGCTTTTAAAATGCTTGGTATTGTTTGAAAGTTTTTAGAGCTTAAACGTTTTAAACCTTTACTGGTTATGCCTATAATGCCGCACATTTCTTTGTTTTAGAATGCTTGCTTGCTTTTTAAATTTCTTTTTTAAAACTTGGTTTTTAAGTGTTTGAAACCAAAAATTAACCGAAACATTTATATATAAGTATACACTTTTGTATATTAATTTAGTAATGTGTAGCACATACGTGCCATACAAAACACCATACAAAACATGCAAACCTTGATTGCAAAAAACCCCTAATCAAAGCAAAAACCCCAAACCCTAAAGGAGGTGAAAGGAATGCAAAATAGAGGTATGAAAATGCTACTATTAGGACTTACAACTTTGTTAATAACAATTGCTGTTTTAAGCACTGTAAAACCAAGCAGTGCAGAACCAACAGGCCCTAACAATCTAACAGTGATCAAAGTAGAGAGAAAGCCATACTGGGGACCGCAAAGCTTGGACGTGATAGCAGGCAATGTTACAGAAATCACGATATTCTCAGAATCAGTGACTAGGCGATGGGCAGGTGTTTTTGGAAACATCAGCGGTACCATTGTGTTAATGGACGCTAACAACCACACGCTTTACGATTGGAGTGTAGCATCACCTCAAGGAGAGATCTATGCAAGCAGGGCTGGCAGTTTGTCCTGGAGCAGCATTAGGTGTGCAAACTATTTAGAAAGAGCTGCTGAAGATGTGTTTTTAAATGCTTCAGCAACAGAGGAAGATGCTCCAAGGTACACATTCCTAAATACTACAGAGCAAAGCAGGGACGGAGATCATACAGGGCCTGGCCACCCATTGTTTTACGTTGGAAGCATTCAAATCAATGCAAGCACTTGTTACGCTGTAAAGCTTTACAACTCTTCAAGAACGTATGGAAACTTTACAGAAGTATTGCTTAGTGACGGGACAAACCTGATTTACACAGCATTGTTAGCAGAAGATTCAGATGGTTTTGACGGTGCAACTCATGACTTTGAAATGTTACTAGCAGAAAACGGTTATGGTACTGACACGCAAACAACAACATATTACTTTTGGGTAGAGATAGAGTAAGCAATTTTTGTTTTTTTGTTTTATAAACAAAGAATTTCAACAAATACTGGAAAACTCACGAGTAGAGGCTTGCAAAAATGCAAAGACAAACGAAAGCAATGCATAGCAAAGCTTTCAAAGCTTTAGCGCTGTCAATACTATTTGCAGTTCTATGGTTTGCAATAAAAACTGTTTTAACGCCTGTGCATGTTCAAGCACTTCCAGTTGGGCCTACGTTAACATACATTTCTAACAGCACGTTAACGTCAAGCCCTGCTTCAAGAACTGATCTTCAAGGATATATTCATGTGATCACTTTTGATGTTACACAGCAAAACACGCGTTGGAAAGCTTACGTTGGAAACGTGACTGGTAAGCTAACCTTAGACGATGCTTCTGGCAACACGATTTATGATTGGACTTTAACAACGATTCGTGGAGAAGTATATGCAAGCAGGTCTAGCAGCATTGAATGGGCTAGTATTAACTGTAGCAATGAAACAATCATTGGTAATGAACAAACAGCTTTGGGCATGACGTTCAGCCAAGACGATTCCATAAACAGCACTTTCAACAGGACTAACAAGTACGCAATGGTCACTGCAAGTATTACAATGCCAGCAGGCACTTGCAAATCACAATTCACTTACGTGAATGACGCATCTCAAGAAAGCGTTTTTGAAGAATTATTGCTTAGCGATGGTTCAAACCTTGTTTACGCAACATTCATTAATGCTTCAAGCACTGGTTTTGACGGCAGCACTTACGACTTTCAAATGATTGTAGCTGACCGTGAAGACACTGCGCAAACATATTACTTCTGGGTAGAGCTAAGCTAGTTAGCATTTAGATTTTTATTTTTAAATCTAAAAATTTTTCAAAGCTTGTGCAAACAATTTTTTAAAACAACGCGTTTACAAATGTTCTTATGCAGCGCTTTTCAACAATAAAAACGTTTTCTAAGTCTTTGTTGTTCTTGTTTTTTATCACGATCACAATTTTTTCCTTATGGAAAACACTTCTTGTTTTAAACACACAACAAGCAACGCAAAACAAGTTTTGCATTCCAAACAAAGAAATTATTAATGATAAAGGATTCCTAACAATATACTTCTGCAACAGTCAAGACTGTGAATCAGTTTTGCAAGCATTTTTAAAAAACGCTACGCAAGCCAAGTGCGCGTTTTACAAGATTTCCAACAACAAAGTTTTAAAAGCTTTAAAAAACGTTTCAAAACTAGAACTAGTGCTTGATTGCAGTTTAAAAACAAACTTGAAACTGTTAAACCAATTCCAAAGCATTCACTGCATTGCTAAGCGTAAAGGAATAATGCACAACAAGTTTTGTGTTTTAAACAATGACACAGTGATAACTGGCAGTTTCAACCCTTCAAAAACTTTGAACAAGGATTACAATGCTTTACTAGTTGTTAAAAGCAAAGCAATAGCAAGACTTTACAATAAAGAATTTGAAAACTTGAAATGCGTTGCAAAAAACAAGAATTGCGACAAATGCCTACCTTACAACTTTGTAAACATTTCACAAGCCAATAATTCAAAAACTAACGCAATCATAGAAGTTTACTTCTGCCCAGAATACAATTGCAAAAACGCTTTGATAAACGCTTTAAAAACAGCAAAGCACAACATAACATTCATGACTTTTGTTTTTACAGATAAAGACATTGCTCTAACAATGATATCCTTAAACGTTAGTGTTAAAGGAGTGTTAGAGTCAAGCCAGGTCTCAAAGCATAGTGTTAAACACTTGTTTGACATGTTTAATATTTCAATAATGCTTGAAAACAGTTCAAAACTTTTACACCACAAAACATTCATTGTTGATGAGTCAATAACCAGTGTTGGCAGTTACAACCCAACAATCAGTGGCTACTTGTACAACAATGAAAACTTGTTAATCATACATGACAATAAAATTGCAAAAAAATTTTTGAAAGAATTTGAACACATAACAAAATTGTTAAGTGTTAATCATTCTTAAATAAGGCGCGAGCTTTCTGTTCAAAACCTTGAGCTTGTTGTAAGGTTTTAAAAAGTAAAACTCAAAAAACCTGGCTTTAAACCCTTCTTCACTGTTACAACAGCACAATTCTAAACACTTCTTAATATAGTGCAAGCCCTTACTTTCTTTAACCTTGCCATTCTTTGTGTAAAGCTTTGAGTTTAAACCCAAGTTCAATTTAGAGTTCTCAAGCAAGAAGTTTAAAACAGTTTTTAAAGAGTAAATGCTAAGCTTTTCACTAGTTTTTATGTCAAGCTTTTTGTTATATCTCAAGTTTTTAAAACAAAAAACTCCTTTGCCATGAATTGCATACTTACCTGTGAATCTTTTTAAATCTTCAAAACTTTCAAGTCTGTAAACAGTTTTTAAAAATTCTTGCTTAAAACCATTTGCTAAGCCAAGCCTAGTTTTACCAATCTCAAGTTCTGGATTTAATTCTGGATTCAACACTTCTAAATGTTTTCTTAAATCCCTGTTTAAAGGAATTGTGAACACGTCAATCATTGAAAACCTGCCTAACACGTTATAAGTTTGTAAAAACATGAAATGCCTGCAAGGCTTAACACTTTTTGAAGCATCATAACCATGCTTAGACACTCTACCAACATCTTCTAATGCTAAACGCACGAGAAGCTTACCATCTTTAACACCACTAACATCACCAACACTGGCTTTATTGCTAGCTCCAACGAGTTCAGGATCTTCAAAGAATTGAAAGCTATAAACATCTACCTCAAATCGCAATCCTAGCGTTTTAGAAATCTTTTCAAGACCAACCTGCCAATCCTTAACCAAGACTTCAAGACTTCCAAAGTCAGTGTCAGGATGTTCAATCCTAACCTTTTCAATCAATGCTTGCATTGCGAAACCACCCCCCCAACATTTTAATTTTTAAAATTTTTTAGCCTAAACATTTTTAACTTTTCTTCCTAACTAGTTTAAAAGCAAGCCTAGCCATGTGCAAAGCTTCATTATCTTTAACAACAAAAACTTTCACTTTAGAATCAGGTTTTGAAATAATGAAAGCGTTTTTCTTGTTCAAACGTTGATCAATCTTAACACCTAAAAATCCTAGTTTTTCACAAATCGCTTTTCTAGTTCTAGCTTCATTCTCGCCAATACCTGCAGTGAAAGCTATGGCGTTCAAACCATTCATCAAAGCTGCGAAGCCTGCGATGTAAAAAGCAACCCTGCTCGTGAACATTTCAAAACCAAGCCTTGCCTTAGTGCCTTGCAATGTTTTGTCATCTAAAATTTCTAAAACGTCTCGCATGTCTGAAAAACCTGTAACGCCTTTCAATCCAGAATCATAGTTTAACAACTGCCTCGTTTTTTCAAGTCCAAACTTTTCAATAAGGAATAACACAACGCCAGGGTCAAGATTGCCAGGCCTAGTTCCCATGACAAGACCTTCTAAAGGCGTGAAACCCATGCTCGTTGCAACGCATTTCTTGTTAACAACTGCTGCAACGCTAGAACCACCTCCCAAGTGGCAAGTCACAATCTTACCCTTCCCAATGTTTTTGAAAACAACACTGCTAACAAATGCATGGCTCAAGCCATGAAAACCAAACCTTTGAATGTTAAACCTTTTCTGAATGCTTAATGGTAAAGCGTAAAGCTTTTCATGCAATGGTAATTGTTTAAAAAAACAAGTGTCAAAACACAAGACTTGCCTAACTTTTATGTCATGCTCTTTAATGAAATGATTGCAAGCTTTAACAACAGCAAGGTTTACAGGGTTGTGCAAAGGAGCAAGTTTTGAACAACCTTCAAGCTTTTCCAAAACTTTCTCGCTAGCAAAAACAGGCTTGCCGAACAATCCGCAATCATGAACAACCCTGTGAGCAATCACGTCAAAACCAAACCTTTCCGTTTTTATAAATCTTAAAACAATGCTAACAGCTTCGTCCATGTTTTTAACTCTCAACTTAAAACTTTCAATGTTAAAACCCTTACTTGTTAAAACTCTTGTTTCAAAACGTGAACGTTTCAAACCAATAGCTTCTATAAATCCAGACATTAACAACTGTTCAGAAGGCATTTCATACAAAGCAAATTTTAAACTACTACTCCCAGCGTTGAAAACAAGCACCTTCATAAAAAAACACCTGCACCGAGTTTTAACTTACAATTTATGTAGGTGTTTAAAAACTTTTTTCATACACCTACTTATTTGCTTTGCGCTTCTGGGCTTTTGGTTTTAAAATCTCATATTTAAATTCAAAATCTATAGGGTTATACTCTAAACACACAGTCATGGTTTCAAACTTGTTTTCAGTTTGCTTTGCCAGATTTTTCAATTCTTCATCAAGACTTTTAATTGTTTTTAAACATTTACTAGTCATAAACTCTATTGAACCTGGAAAGTACATCTTATCATCTTTTTGACTCATTTCAGGAGTCCAAGGAAACAAATTCTTACCAATCCTTTGCAAATGGAAAGAACTCTGCGTCAAGTGATGCAAGACCATGCTAACATCTTTCCTTCCTTGATGAGAATTATAACCCACAGGAACATGTCTTATCCTATCAATCCCTGCTAAATGAATGCTTAAGGTTTCTAAGTCAAGACTCGCTGCTTTAAACACGTTTTCCAATCCTTGATTAATGCTTATGTCTGGCTTTGCTTTCTCGCTTGCAAAGGAATTAGTTTTAGAAAATTTTTTCACTGCTTCAATCATTGTTTCAAGGTTTTGATGTAAATCCTTTACAAGCCATTCATAATCATAACTCTCCAAGTTTGTCTTATTGTTTTTTAAATACAAAGACAGCTTACACCTCTCATATTCAAGACCTTCTAAAACCAAGTCCCAAGCTTTCACAAGGCCTAAGTATTCATCCTTAAGGCTTAACACATTATCACAAATAATACTTGCTTCTTCAACACTTAGACAAACCTGTTTCGGAAGGTTCCCTGCCAGAGTAGAAATCCCATAAAAGTTTTCAATAATTCTGTCTAGTTTTAAACCTTTCAATTCTTGAATCAAAACATTTAAATCAGGGAGCATGTTTCTGCTTTGCACCATTTTTTGCTTTTAAAGAAGTTTTTAAATATTTATAAATTTTTCTGTATTATAACTACTACTCAGTAATTATTTTTTTGTTAGTTTAAATGTTGGTTTGAATTATTCTTCTAAATTTTTTTCAAGCTACAAAAAAATTTATTAACACAAACGCTTAAAAAACGTTAATGGCTGTTACGTTAATACTAATTGCTATAATTTTAATCTTAACCTTGATCTGGTTTGTAACGATTTATAACAGGTTCCAAGTTTTAATCAATGGAGCTGAAGCAGCGCAAGGACAAATCAAGGTTGGTTTGAAAAAACGTTTAGACATGATAACCCAGCTTTATGAACTTGTGAAATCTTATGCAAAGTTTGAGAGAACAACATTGCAAGAAATTACAAAGATGCGGACAAGTGTCATGCAAAGCAATTTGGAAGAAATAAAAAATATTGAGGCAAAGTCAAGAAATTTTCTTAAAGGCTTGCTTGTTGCAGTTGAGAATTATCCAAACTTGAAAACTTCTGAGACAGTTAAAAAGTTAATGAACAGCATAAGCTCTGTTGAAGATGAAATTGCAAGGTTGAGATACACGTACAATAATATTATTCAAGAATACAACACAAAGCTTAAAACATTACCTGCAAGCATTGTTGCAGGTTTGCTGCATTTAAAAAAGAAGCCTTACTTAGAATTTGAACAAAGCATTAATGTAAAACCGAATTTGAAAGGAATGTAACACTAAAATCACATTGTAAAATGAGTGAGTCAAAATATGTTGCAATCAATGTTGTTATCTCATTAATCATTGCTTTTATTGTTTTAATAATTGTTAAAAACAGTGCTCCATACAATGTTATTTTACAAAAACCTTTAGAAATCTCTTATGAAGCTAACATAAAGATTCTTGACAACTTGACATTGACAGAGACTTACACATTCCAATGCAACAAACACAACAAGTACAGAATGCTCTACAGGTATTGGCAAGAACCAGTGTTTTTCAAAACAAGCATTGACAAGTCCAAGCCCCAAATCATTGTGCAAGGCATTACATACACAGGCCAAAACTATTATGTGAAAGATCATTACGGACACATATTTTTTTATAAGCGGGAACCTGAATCAGAAAGGCTTGTAAAGCGTAAAGCAATTCATAATGAGATTGGATTAGTAAATCCGAATTATTTTAAACCAGGAACCTATGTTTTGAATTATACAGCGTTATTAATACCTACAGTGCAAGTTGATTCTCAATATGCAAGGTTAATGCTTAAACTTGCTGACAAGCACATGCCTTACAAGCATGTAAGAATAAACATTGAAGACCCTGAAAAAAGGATTTCTCGATTATCAACGCATTTCAATGCAAAGCTTGAAAAAACAAGTCAAGGCTATGTCATCACAACAAGTTCTTGGAAGAATGAATTGTTAGAGCTTGATTTTTTATTAACCAAGCCGCCTTTAAGCATTCCAAGGCAAAGCACTGACTTGTACAAACATTTTAAATCGTTAAGCAAGAAAAGTTCTATCTTACCAATAGCTACTAAGGTTTCAAACGCTCTGTTTTTCATTTTCTTAGCAATCGTTCTTTTATACCCACTGCTTTTAATATGGTTTTACCAAAAGTATGGTTCTGAAAAACAATACACTGTGCCAGAATACATAAACTTTGTTGTTCAAAAAAGAAAGCCTTGGATTGTTAACATGTTGTTCCATAAAAACGCTGACAGGACAGATCTTAATGCTTTCATAGCAACGCTTTTAGACCTTTACAACAGGAAAATCATTGATATACAACCTTACACTGTTAAAAAATTTTTAACCACTACTGAGGGTGTGAGAATCACTGTATTAAGAGAGGATCCCAACCTTGATGATTATGAAAGCATGGTCTTGAGTTTTATAAAAGCCAATTCTATTAATGGCGTGTTTGAAACAGAGAAAGTTAGAAAACATGCTAACAACCGTTATAAATTAAGAACTCTAACCAATTATCATGATTCAAGCATTTTAAACCAGTTCATAGATTCAAAGCCCTTAAAATTCTTTTCAAAACTTTTGCTAAGCTCTCTAGCGTTGCTAATACTAATCTTTATTGTGTCTAAATTCAGTTTTAAACCAATGTCTGAAGTTTTTAAAAGATTTACAACGCCATTAATAGCTATTTTCGTGAACAGTTTAATAACAAGGGTTTTCATGCCAATACAAGTTTTTTCAAGATGGAAGAATGATCATTACAAAGAAAAACTGATGTGGGATAGTTTTGCAAGGTTTTTAAAATCACTGGCTAAGATAAACAAGCAACAAGTGCAAGACATTGCAATCTGGAAGGAATGGTTGATTTACGGAACAGCTCTAGGTGTTGGCGAACAAGTTGTTAAAGCAATGAAGAATTTAAACATTGCAATGAACGAGGTCTGGTTTTATCCAGTGTTGCATAACTCTATGAGAGGTCTTTATATGAGCTCTTCATCTTCAGGACATGGTTCTGGTTTCGGCTCAGGATTTGGAGGCGGCGGAGCTGGTGGTAGGTAAATCAGGCGTAGGTAAATAATATGTAAAGGATTGTGTTGGGTTGTGTTAAACAAAAAATTCTTTTGCTTTGCAATCGCAAGGTTTATAAATGGGTTGTTACTTCCTTTACAACACTCCGCAATTTTTAAACCTCCGAGATTAAACTCGGAGTAATTCTGCAATCACCTCCATTAAAATTTTTTGTGCTTGAAGCAAGTCTTCAAGCATGTGAAGGCTTGTTGGAGTGGTAGCTCTAAACATTGATTGCTATGTGACGATTCAAGGCTAAGCCTTGCGACAATAATCGTGGTTCCCGTTGATCCTGCGGGAGGCTGCTGCTATGGGAGTCCGACTAAGCCATGCAAGTCAAGGAAGCTTTGCTTCCTGGCGAACTGCTCAGTAACACGTCGGTAACCTAAGCTAAGGTCCGGGATAACCTCGGGAAACTGAGGGTAAACCCGGATAGGGAATGGGTACTGAAACGTCCCATTCTTGAAAGGTAACGCCTTAGCATGGGCCGGCGGCGGATTAGGTTGTTGGCGGGGTAACGGCCCACCAAGCCTAAGATCCGTACGGGCCTTGAGAGAGGGAGCCCGGAGAGGGAGTCCGAGCCACAACTCCCAGCCCTATGGGGTGCAGCAGGCGCGAAAATTTTACAATGCGCGAAAGCGTGATAATGGGACTCCCAGTGCTTTCCGCGAGGAAAGCTTTTGTCCACTGTAAAAAGGTGGACGAATAAGGGGTGGGTAAGACCGGTGCCAGCCGCCGCGGTAACACCGGCGCCCCGAGTGGGAGCCGCGATTATTGGGCCTAAAGCGTCCGTAGCCGGCCTGGTAAGTGCCTTGTGAAATCGTTCTGCTCAACAGAACGGCGCGCAAGGCATACTGCCAGGCTAGGGACCGGGAGGGGCCAGGAGTATTCCCTGGGTACCGGTAAAATGGGATAATCCAGGGAGGACTACCGGTGGCGAAGGCGCCTGGCCAGAACGGGTCCGACGGTGAGGGACGAAAGCTGGGGGAGCAAAGGGGATTAGATACCCCTGTAGTCCCAGCCGTAAACGCTGCGAGCTAGGTGCTGCGCTTTCTAAGAGAAGGCGCAGTGTCGAAGGGAAGCCGCTAAGCTCGCCGCCTGGGGAGTACGGTCGCAAGGCTGAAACTTAAAGGAATTGGGGGAGCACCACAAGGGGTGAGG
>JAGGZX010000057.1 GCA_021161785.1 Candidatus Woesearchaeota archaeon
CTTTTTAACCACTATATAGTGTAAAAAATCAAGATTTGCAAGAATTAAGGTTTTAAACTTTCAAATTCAAAAACCTTAAACCTGCTGTGAAAGCCAGAAACAATGCGAGGGTTTTTAAACCTAGACTTTAAAAGCTTTAAAACAGCAAGGTTAGCCTTGCCTTGAACAGGCTTCTCCCTTACAAAAGCAATCCAAAAACCTTTCTCAACGTCAAAAACAAGTCTTTCAAACTTAGAACCAGGCTTGACAAGCAATCTTGAACGTTGCATTTTAAAACATTTCAACCAAGATTAGTTAAAATTAAAAAACTAAAAACCAAGAAAAACCAGTTGTATTGTTTAAATCTTTAAAACCTTCTTCGCTGGTTGCATAGACTTCCAAGCAATGTCAAACAACTGTTCCAGTGAAGAAGCAAAGAATGGCGTGTTAACCCAAATACCAATGTCATAACTAGGATGAACTTTCTCATCATCTAAAACCATGAACACGAGTTCTTTACCATCAACAATCACAAACCTTGCTTTCAAGTCAGTATGCCTGATTTCTGCAATGCCTTGCAAGTCCTTAACAGCTTTCTCAGTAGCTTTTGTAAGCTTAGCAGCAATCCTGATCTTAACACCCCTCTTCTTTAACTGTTCAAGCACAGGTTTTAAAGCTTCAACCTTCCTAACCAATCCTGAAGGCGTAGTCATTATAACAACACTCTTCTCTGCAGAACGAATCGTTAACTCTAAATGATTGTAAAGGTTGTGCCTGCCTCGCAAGCTACCGCTCAAGTCAGAAGCATCTACAAGTTCAATACCTTGACTGTGAAGCGATTTAAGCTCTTCTAAAATCTCTGTCTTCTTCAAATTCTCTAAAGCCTTAACACGCTCCTCAGCATCCTTTTTAAGATTCTTCTTTACGCGTTCAACAACTTCTTCTGGAGGGATTGCAATGTATTTTATAGGCTTGCCTATTTTTTGAACAATAAAACCTTTCTTTTCCAAGCTTTCAAGAATATCATAAGCACGGCTTCTAGGCACGTTAGCAATATCGCTTAACTCGCCAGCAGTGCTAACACCCCTAGCAAGCAAAGCAGTCCAGATCTTAACTTCATAAAGGTTTAAACCGAAATAACGCCTCAACTTGCTTAAAAACTCATTCTTCACTATCATGGTTTCGACCCCCGTATAGGCCCTCACCCCTTTTTTAGGCCTTTAAAAATCTTTTGCAAACCAGTAAAAAACAATATTAAAAAACCAAAGTTTTAAAAGCATGAAACGCTACTACTATATATATGTTACGGTTTTTCACTCATGTTTAATGGTTTCAAAAACAGAAAAAACGCTTTGTATTTAAATGTTTTTATAAAAACAGGGCTTGTCAAAGCTTTTTAAAGCGTTCAATGCTTTTTAAACGCTTTCCTTTTGAACAATTTCTCTAAATCTTTCAAATCAAAACAATGCACAGGCTTACCTTCAAAACTGTTAACACGCTTCTTAAAGCTTTTAGCAAAAACTGCAAAACTCTCCTCGCGTTCATTGTTAAACCATTGCACGAATTGAGACTTCTCAACAAGCTCTTTAACAATTCGCTCAGCATTAACATTGCTCTGCCACTTACACTCACCAAACAAAATCTGCTTTCTCTCCTCATTCAAAGCTACAATATCAATTTCCTTGTCTTTAAACCACCACTTGCCAATCTTTGTGAAATTAAAACCTTGTTGTAAGAATTCTTTACAAACCTGTTCAAAAATAATGCCGAGGTATGCGTTAAAGTTTTTCTTGAAATCGTTAACAGCGTTCGTGTTGAAACCGCTATCAATCTCGTCTTCAAAAGGGTATACAAACCTGAACCAAAACATGTAGTAAGGGTCTGTTACAATATATATTGACTTCTTCTTGCCAATGATTGGTGCTTGCTTCTTAATGATTTTTAACCGTCTAAGTTTTTGCAAGTAGAACGGCAGGCTTTGATATTCTATGCCTGTGTGGTTTCGTATCTCGTTCAAACTGTTTTTACCCTTGCTAATCGCTTCTAAAATGTTTAAGTATCTCTCAGCTTCTATCAATTCTTCTTCAAGCAGTTTTCTAGCGTCATAAAACAATAAGGATTGGTTAAAAAAATTTGTGATTATCTGCTTTTCAACAAGTTCTTGCTCGTTAAAAAATTCTAAATACCTAGCCACGCCTCCAGTCACTGAGTAAATCTTTAACAAGTCTTGAAAACGTAAACGTTTAAACCATTCAAAAAGGTGTTTAAACTTGAACGGTTGCAAGTGAAGGATTTTATCAACCCTGCCATACACAGGGCTAGAAGCGTTTAAAAACGAGTTTTCCATAACACTCATGGAAGAACCTGTTAGGATAAGCTTTTTATGCTTAACAACTTCGTCAATGATTTCTTGGAACTCTGGCAGTATGCCATGCCTTATCAAATATCCAAACTCGTCAATGGCAATGATTTCAGTGTTCTTCCTAGTCTCTAAGAATTGGAACATTTCTTTAAAGCTTTGAAAATTCAAGCCAGGAATGTTATACACAAGTGCCAATGCTTGTGAAAACCTTTTCAAGTTAACACTCAAGTCCTTGTTAATCGCTAGCAAGTAAACAGCTTTATTACTAGGCAGCAAATCTTTCAACAACTCTTTAACAAACCTTGTCTTTCCAACCCTGCGCCTTCCGAAAATAATGTTTACCTTTTTAAGATTTGAAAAATGTCTAAACTCTTCAACCCTATCAACAAACATAGCCATAACTATAATAGTTCAAACTATAATTTTTAAATTTTTCGCTTTTTAAGCTTAAAAACGCGTTCCAAATCTTTCAAATCAAAACAATGCACAGGCTTACCTTCAAAACTGTTAACACGCTTCTTAAAGCTTTTAGCAAAAACTGCAAAACTTTCCTCGCGTTCATTGTTAAACCATTGCACGAATTGAGACTTCTCAACAAGCTCTTTAACAATTTTCTCAGCATTAACATTAGCTTGCCATTTACACTCACCAAACAAAACCTCCTTTTTCTCCTCGTTCAAAGCAACAATGTCAATCTCTTTATCCTTAAACCACCACTTAGTCACAGAATAATTTTTAAAGAAGCTTGCAAAGTTTTGTCTTATAAAGATTTCAAACCGCTTTCCAAAAAACATGTTTAACTGCTTTTTAGAAGCCTTGTAATCATCTCTCTCAATTTCTTCCCTGTTTTTATACACAAAATTGAACCAGAAGTCAAAGAAAGCATCATTCACAACGTAAACACCTGCTTTAGGGTTTGAAAAGTTTGCAACGCGTTTTATAAAACCATAACTTATTAACAAGTCTAGATATGGATAAATCTCTCTCGTGTTTAATCCTACAAAGTTAGCAATCTCTGTAGGTTTAGTGTTCCCACTGCTTATAGCGTTTAAAATTGAGAAGTAAGTCTTTATTTCTTTAAACTCCCTGCTCAGCAAAAAGTAAGGCTCTCTGTAAAAATACGCATCTTTCTTAAAAAACTCGTTTTGAATGAAAGAGTTAAAATTTTTATACCTTGAAGCTACGAGCAAGTATTCAGGAACACCGCCGACAGTCATGTAGCATTGTAAAACATCTTGAAACTTGTTCCATTGCAAGAACTCTGCAGAGTGTTGCAAGCATAACTGGCCTAGCAAGAAATCTTTCGTCCTTCTGCCGTAGAGAGGAGAAGTTGAAGACAACACTTTCTCACTCATAACACCAAAGATTGAACCACTAACAATAAAAAATATTTTAGAACTCCTCAAATAGTCATCTATAAATTTTTGGAAAGCGCTAGCAGCTGACTTGTTATTCTTGATCACGTAAGAAAACTCATCAATCCAAATGTAAAATTTTTGTTTAACGTCTAGCTTTGAAATGTATGACAGCAAGGAAGACCAAGAGTTTATCTCTTGATTCCTCAAGAATTCGTCATTGAAAAAATTAGCAATTGCTTGTTTAAACTCTCTGATCTGGATTGCTTTGTTAGTGTCTTCAGCTGTGAATGAAACACCTTTCTTGTCTTTCAAAAATTCTCTGATCAACCTTGTTTTCCCTATGCGCCGCCTGCCATAAACCACTATGAAAGCGTTTTCCAAGTTCCAAAGCTTGTTAAGCTCTTCTAATTCATACTCCCTGTTTATAAACCTAATCATGATTAGTACTAATCCAGTTTAGATATTTAAACTTTTCGCTTTCCAAGCTTAAAAATCCTTTCCAAATCTTTCAAATCAAAACAATACACAGGCCTGCCTTCAAAGCTTTTTAAACGCTTTTTAAAACTCTTAGCAAAAACTGCAAAGCTTTCCCTACGCTCAGCATTGTGCCATTGAACAAAACCCGCCTTCTCAACAAGCGATTTAACAATTTTCTCAGCGTTAACATTAGCTTGCCATTTACACTCACCAAACAATATCTGCTTTCTCTCATCATTCAAAGCAACAATGTCAATCTCATAAACATTTTCACCTTTAGGCTTGCCTTTAATCTTACCCCATTGCTTGCCAACTCTTGAATAACCTTTAAGTATTAAACCAAAATTTTTTTTGCATAACAACTCAAACTTTTTACCAATGAAAGCGTTAATCTCGTTTTTCAGTTTTGAAACGTCAAGACTGTCAAGCTCTATGTCAGACCTATACTTGTGTATGAAGTTAAACCAGAAATCAAGAAAGTTGTCGTTAATGAAAAACAAGGTTTTCCTCTTACCAATCACTGGCTCTTCCCGCCTAACAAAGCCTAACGATTCAAGAACGTCAATATATGGATAAATCTTTTTTTGCTCTATACCAGTAAAATTGGCAAGCTCGTTTATCTTGTTATAACCCTCTGCTAAACCTCTTAAAATGTTAAGATAGTTAGCAATGTCTTTAAGCTCTTCAGTCATTAAATAATATCCTTCCCTGTAAAAAAAGCTCTTCTTAGAAAAAAGTTTTGTTAAAAAATCTTCAAAGCTCGGACTTGCTAGTTCAAGATATTTAGGAACACCTCCCAGGACAGACCAAAACCTTATAGCATCTTCAAAGCTAACGTTTAAAAACTTTTTCACGTCCATGATTTTCAATTCTTCCAACAAGATGTCAGAAGTTCTACGCCCGTATAAAGGGCTTCCATGCGACAAAACCTTTTCAACCATGAGCCTAACAACAGAACCGCTAACAATGAGTTTCGTCTTAGTCTTAGACAACACAGTGTCCCAAAAATTTTGCAAGTAAGAAGGGAAAGCCTTGTTATTCTTAACCAGATAATTAAACTCGTCTATAATGAATATAAGCTTTTCATTCCTAGGCCAAATCTTTTTAAGATAACTAAAAAACAATTTCCAATCATGAATGTCTTGATTGTAAAGAAAATCGTCTCTAAAAAACCTTGCAACATGCTGTTGTAACTCCTTTATCTGCAAAACCTCTGCCTCGTCAGAAGCAAGGTAATAAATGTAACCAGGCTTGTGTTTTATAAACTCTTCTATCAACCTGGTCTTGCCAATCCTGCGCCTGCCGTAAATAACAATAAAGCTAGCGCTATCACGCTCAAACTCGTTTTCTAAAATATCAAGTTCTTCCTCTCTATCAATAAACCGCATTTTATCTAAAACAAATTAGACTAATTCATTTTAGATATTTAAACTTTTCGCTTTTTGCTTTAAAAACCTTTAACACAAAAAGTGTTTGACAAACCAAAATTATTAAAAAGTGTTGTGAAAAACTTTTAAATCAAGATTACTCAGTATTACTCACTACGCATGCTTGGATTGATAGGTTTTTTTATTGCTTTTTTTTCAAGTTGCGGGGGTGCCGGAGTGGTCAAACGGGCTGCGTTGAGGGCGCAGTGGTGAAGCACCTGCGCGGGTTCGAACCCCGTCCCCCGCATCTAAATTTTTTACAAAATTCTAAACAGTGATTGTTTACAAATATTTAAAAACCTTTACAAACCCCTAAGCATTGCATGGCGCAAGCTCCGAAGCATTTAAAGCCTAAAGAGCCAGTGTTAAAGCTCAGAGTTGCTGAAGCATTGCAAGACGATGTTAACAAAGGCATTGTAAGAGTTGACGCTAGGCTTTTAAGAACAATCCATGCAAGGCCTGGAGACGTGTTGTTAATAAAGGGTAAGCGTCAAACAGTTGCTATCGTTGACAGGGCATACCCTGGAGACATTGGCTTAGACATTATACGAATGGATGGCTTGTTAAGGCGTAACAGCAAGGCAAGCATTGGAGAAGTTGTAGAGGTAAAACTTGCAGACGTGCAGGAAGCTAAAAAGGTTGTGATCGCTCCTGCTCAACGCGTAGCTATACGCGCAGACCCGGTTGTTTTTAAGAGAGGGTTGCTAGGCAGGGCTATGCTGAAAGGCGATCTTGTAAGCCTTGGAGGTTCTCGCCGCAGGAGGAACATGCTTTCTTCAAACCCTTTGTTTGAGGAAATGTTTCAATTGCTTGATGAAACGTTTAGCTTTGGTTTTGGAGACTTGAAATTCGTTGTTGTTAACACTGACCCTAAAGGTCCTGTGATTGTTACTGAAGCAACTGTTGTTGAGTTCGTGCCTGAACCTGTTGACGTTACCGAGGAAAAAGTTTTAGAAGTGAGTTATGAAGACATCGGCGGCTTGGACGAGGAAATCCAGAAGATTCGTGAAATGGTAGAGCTGCCTTTAAAGCACCCTGAAATTTTTGAACGCTTAGGCATTGAACCTCCGAAAGGTGTTTTATTGTATGGCCCTCCAGGCACTGGTAAAACCTTGCTAGCGAAAGCTGTTGCTAACGAAACAAACGCTCATTTTATTTTAATTAACGGTCCTGAAATCATGAGCAAGTATTACGGCCAAAGCGAGGAAAACCTTCGCAAGCTTTTCGAACAAGCTGAAAAGAATGCTCCAAGCATTATCTTTATTGACGAGATTGACGCCATTGCTCCAAAGCGTGAAGACGTTACTGGAGAGGTTGAGAGGCGTGTGGTTGCACAGCTTTTAGCATTAATGGATGGTTTGAAAACGCGCGGCAAGGTTGTTGTTATTGCTGCTACTAACAGGCCTAACGCTATTGACCCAGCTTTGAGGCGTCCAGGAAGGTTTGACAGGGAGATTGAGATTGGCATTCCTGACAAGCAAGCAAGGCTTGAAATACTGCAAATACACACAAGGGGCATGCCTATTGAGAGGTCTGTAAATGAATTAGTTGTTGAGAAAGCTTTAAAGTCAGTGCTTGAGTCAAGCATTGCAAAGCTTGAGACTAATGACAAAAATAATGACAAATCTGGATTTAAAGCAATTGCTAAAAAGCAAGGTTTAAACATTGAAAGCATTGAGCAAAGCTTGGAACAAGGCAGCGAGCCAGCAAAGCAGCCTGGCTTAAAACTTTTAAAACTTTACAAGGAATTGCTAGGCAATGCTAAAGCTTTGCAAGCACTAGCTACAGAAGTGTTTAACGCTTACAACCAATTGTTAAGCGAGAAGAAGGTTTCAGACCCTGCAAGGTTTTACCAACTCGTTGAGGAAAGAGTTAAAAGTTTAAAAACTGAAAAACTTAAAATTGACAAGCAAGTTGCAAGCCTTGTTTTAGAACTCTCTCCCAAGGAGTTATTGCAAAAGATTGGTAACGCTTCAAAACTTGTTGTTTTAGAACGCATTGCTGAAATCACTCACGGCTTTAGCGGCGCTGACCTTGCAGCTTTATGTAAAGAAGCTGCTATGAAGGCTTTGCGCAGGGTTTTACCTTACATTAACTGGGAGGGTGAAGAACCTTTAAGCGAGGAAGTTCTTGACCAGTTAAAAATCTGTTTTGATGACTTTCTTGAAGCTTTAAAAGTTGTTAGGCCTTCAGCTATGAGGGAAGTGCTTGTTGAAGTGCCTAACGTTAAATGGTCAGACATTGGAGGTCTTGAAGCTGTGAAGCAAGAATTGATAGAAGCTGTTGAATGGCCTTTGAAAAAGCCTGAAGCTTTTAAAAAGCTTGGCATCAAGCCGCCTAAAGGTGTTTTGCTTTACGGCCCTCCAGGCACTGGTAAGACCTTGCTAGCGAAAGCTATAGCCACTGAGAGCGAGGCAAACTTTATAGCAGTTAAAGGTCCTGAATTGTTAAGCAAGTGGGTTGGCGAGAGCGAGAAAGCTGTTAGAAAAGTTTTTGAGAGAGCTAGACAAGTCAGTCCTGCAATCGTGTTTTTTGACGAGATTGACAGCATTGCTCCTAGGCGCGGCTTGAGCGCTGACAGTTACGTTACTGAAAGAGTTGTTAACCAGTTGTTAACAGAGATTGACGGCATTGAAGAGTTAAACCAAGTTGTTGTTATCGCAGCCACTAACAGGCCTGACATGCTAGACACTGCATTGCTACGTCCTGGAAGGTTTGACAGGTTTATATTAACACCAGTGCCTGACAAGCAAGCTAGATTAGAAATTTTTAAAGTGCACACTAGGAACATGCCTTTGAAAGATGTTGATCTAAACTTGCTAGCTGAAAAGACTGAAGGCTATGTGGGTGCAGACATTGAAGCTGTTTGTAGAGAAGCAGCTATGATTGCTTTGCGTCAAGACGAGAATGTTAAACACGTAACCATGAAACACTTTGTTAAAGCTTTAGAGAAGGTTCCTCCTTCTGTTGATAAAGAGATTGAGAAAGCTTACGAGGACATAAAGAATTACTTTTCAAAAGCTAGGGCTAAAGAGTTTAAAGAGGAAAAGCTTAGCTATTTCGGTTGAATTGTTTTAAGGGTTAAAACCTTGCAATGTTTTTAAATCATTCTCTATTACTGTTTTAACATCTTCAACAATGCGTTGAACTTTGTGTAAAGCTTCGTGTTCTTGAATGTTTATTTTAAACGTGGTGAGAGGGCTCTTGCTAGTGCTTGTTTTTAAATCGTCTTCAAAGCTTGATAAATGCCTATAGCTTAATAACAAGTTGTTAATGCTTGCTAACACGCTCTTGTAAGCGTTTAAAACCCTTAACTCTTCCTCTAACATGTAGTGTTTAACGTTTAAAAGTTTGAGCTTGTAATCGTAATAGTTAAACCTTGCCATTGTTGAAGTGCTTATTTCTAAAGCGTCAATGATTTGTTCTAAACCAATCTGGCTTAGGAAGTCTTGCAAGTTTTTATAATCATTCATTGGCTCTAGAAACGCTGTTAAAGCGTTTGAATGCGCTACTTGTAAAGCTTGTAGTTTTGTATAAGCATCTCTAACTTTAAAACCTGGTTTGAACTCGTTGAGTAATGATTTCAACTTTAAAGCCTTGCCTAGTTCAAACAATGCTTCTGGTTCAAAAACCTGGTCTGGTTTAAAACTTGCCAACGCGTTTAAAAAGAATTTGATATCAACCATTGGTTGTAAAAACTCTTGGTAAAACCTTGATCCTTGAAGAATGTTTGTTTCTAAAGCGTTGTAAGGGTTTTCAAAGAATAGAAAGTATTGCGGCTTTACTTTTGAAAAGTTTTTTGTTTCATGTATAGCCAATTCTTGATGTTCCAGCTGGAAAAAGGGTTGCTTGTAAGCTTGCATGTACGCATGTAAACCCCTAACAAGTGCTCTGTGACTGTTTTTTAAAAACTCTATGATTGACTCTAAAGAATTGTTAACAACCTTGCTGTTTAAAGTGTTTGCTTCAAAACGCCAAGGATAATAACCTGCAAACACTATGTCAAACATTGGCCAGTGCTCATACACTTGTTTCAAGTTCATGGTTTCTAGTATTGTTAGCTCTCCAGCCATGTCATCAACATAACTTTCCAAGCCAAGATCTTCTCGTATTTGTTCAAGAAAGTAAGGCTCTGTAACATGAATGAGTGAGAACACTTGGTAACCTTTAAAAAACTCTGAGCTTGGAAAGTTGTAAGCTTTAAGCAAGCTCAGAATCATGTCTAAGTCTTGTTTCTCAGCAATAATTCTTGGTAGTGAAATCTTGGGTTTTAAACCTGCATTCCTGTAATATTCTAGTTGATCGTTAATGTTTAACAGTGAAGCATAGTGTTCTAGTTCTCCCTCAACGTCTTCAGAGCTTGTTTTAATGTTTCCGTAAACAATACTGTACACTACCGCGTTTCCTTTCAAGTCTTCAATGCTTGATAATGGTTCTAGAGCTACTAGTTCTGGCTTTCCAGTGTAAGTATTGTGTTTCAAGTCTTGGTTTTGCTTGTTATTATAGTTTTCATCTCTTTGCTTTGGGTTCATTCTTGTTTGGTTGCAATGTTTTGTTATTTAAAAAACTTTCGTTTATAACCACTGAAAAGTGGTGTTAAAAAATGTTTTTGTTAACGCTTTACAAACACTAAAGTTTTGCGAAACATTTAAAACTATGCAGAACACTAAAGGTTTTACTAAACGTTTTAAAAACAAGATAAAGCTAAAAAGTTTTTTCCTTTCAAAAAAAGAGGTGTTGTTTAATGCCAGTTGAGTATAAAATCTTAAGGCAGGGCAACGAGTTAGTGATAAGGATTAACTATGAGTTAATACCAAAAATCCCTAGCATTGAGTCAGATCCTGACGTCATGGCGTTAGCTATTGACTTACTAGCTAGAAATCCTCAAGCAACAAAGATTGTTTTCTACCAGCAAAGAGATTACGAGTATGATTATTCTCAAGTTCAAATACTGTTAGAGATTGCAAAGATTTACAAGCAGTTGGTAAGTCCTCAAACCATTATTAGTTATTCAAACATTGCTAGCATAATGCCTGCAAAGCTAGCCAGGACTTACTACATGGATTTGAAACGCGTAACAGCTATAATTTTGAAGAGAGATCCATTGCTGGCATGGCATGAGTTGCGATTAATGGCTTTGAAAGAACGCATAGCTATTGATAAAGAGTTAGACCAATCCCTACTTAAATCTAGAAAAAAGATGTTAAAAATTGTTGAGTCAATAATTCATGACTTGCAATCAACAAAGCTTTTCAACATTGCGAAACAATTCTTGCAAAAATACAAGCCTGGAGACCGTGGCATTTACGAAAAAATATTTTCTCCGTTGATAAAGCCTGACTTTGTATTTACAAAACTAATGGCTACTTACCCTGCAAAGGGTGAGGAGCTTTCAGCTTACAGCATTCCATCAGCAGACGTTGTTATTTTCAAACTGCCTGACAGCGTGCAATACTTGTACCACTTAACGCCTGAAGAGTTTAAACTTGAAGAAGACCAGTATGAATTGTTAGACCTTGCTAGGAAGATACTTGCAGAGCACAAGCCTTCAAAGCAAACATTTATAGACCCGCAACGCATCAGGACAGTGTTTTACAACGTTGGTCATGACTTGTTAGAAGAGTTAGCTTCTTACAAGCAGTTAAGGATTAGTCAAAAAGAGCTTGACAAGCTTGCAAACATTTTGGTTCGGTACACTATAGGCTTCGGGCTTATAGAAGTCTTGCTTTCAGACCCTAAGATTCAAGACATTACTATTAACAGCCCTGCAGGTTACAGTCCAGTGTTCATTGTTCATGAAGAATTCGGTGATTGCAAGACTAACATTGTTCCGTCAGTTGCAGATTTTGAAGGCTGGGCTTCTAAGCTTAGAATTCTTTCTGGAAGGCCTTTTGACGAGGCAAACCCTGTGCTTGACACTGAAATCGTGATTCCAAACACTGCAAGAGCGAGAGTTGGCGTTATAGGGCCTCCGTTAAACCCGTTCGGCATTGGTTATGCTTTCCGAAGGCATAGAGATTCTCCTTGGACTTTGCCATTGTTTATCAAGAACAAGATGTTAACACCCTTAGCTGCTGGCTTGTTAAGCTTTCTCGTAGACGGCGCTAGGACAATGCTTATTGCAGGCACTAGAAGCGCTGGTAAAACCTCTTTGCTAGGAGCTTTAATGCTTGAAATCATGCGTCGTTACAGGATTATAACAATTGAAGACACGTTAGAACTACCTACTGACAAGTTGAGAAGTCTTGGCTACAACATTCAACCAATGAAAGTTGCTAGCGCTATAAGTCATTCTGCAAACGAGGTGCCTGCAGATGTTGGTTTGAGAACCACTTTGCGTTTAGGAGATAGCTGCTTGATAGTTGGCGAGGTGAGAAGCACTGAAGCTAGAGCTCTTTACGAAGCAATGCGTGTAGGCGCTTTAGCAAACGTTGTTGCTGGAACAATTCACGGCGACAGTCCTTACGGCGTTTACGACAGAGTTGTTAACGACTTAGGCGTTCCTAGGACTAGTTTTAAAGCTACAGACATTGTAGTGGTTGCAAACCCTGTTAAATCTGCTGACGGCTTGCACCGGTGGAGGAGGGTTACACAAATAACTGAGGTTGGAAAGCAATGGAAGGAAGACCCGTTAAGAGAGCATGGTTTTAAAGACTTAATGACTTACAACGCTTCAAACGATGCTTTAGAACCAACTCCTGAATTAATCAATGGTGATTCAGAAATTGTTAAGTCCATAGCTTCAAGGGTTCGCGAATGGGCTGGGAATTGGGAAGCTGTTTGGAATAACATCTTGTTAAGAGCTAAGGTTAAGCAAGAGCTTGTAAACCTTTCCAAAGCTTTGAACAATGAAAAGGTTTTAGAAGCAGACTTTGTAGTGTTGGCTAATGACTTGTTCCACAAAGTTATAGAGTCTTTACGCGAAGAACATGGAAGCATTGATGCTGATAGAGCTTTTTTTGTCTGGCAACAATTAGTAAAGAGAGCTATAAAGCTAAAGTTGTAACAAGTGTTTGGCTTCTAAAAAAAATGTTTGGCAAGAAAAAACATGCAAGCAAGGATTACCAAGGCTTTAAAAACGAGAAGCCTGAAAGCATAGACATTTCTTTCTTGAAAAGAAAGTATGAAGAACGCTTAGCTAGAGAGCTTGGAACCCAGTCAAGGCTTAAAGAATTCATAAACCTTGACCAAGAATTGCAATCCAAACCTGTGACAACGCTTGATTATGAAACGTTTAAAAAGAGTTACTATCCTAAACGATTATCGCTTTACGAAAAGTTTTGCAACCTTTCTGAAAAGCTTTTAAAACTGAAACCTTCCCCGAAGAGTGAGGAAGCGTTAACAAGAGCTATCCGTTCATGCCACTTAAACATAACAGCTTCAGGAGTTGAAAGCTCTGCAATCATGGCTCCTTTAACGCTTTTAATGCTTACCATCTTGCTAACTTACTTCTTACCATTAACAATCACTGGTCAAGCGCCTTTGTTTTTCATAGAAGTGTCACTTGTTTTAAGCTTCTTGTTATACTTTGTTTTTAAACGCTTACCCTTCATGATTGCTTCTTACTGGCGGTTGAAAGCTAGCAACCAGTTAGTGCTCTCCATTTTCTACCTAGTGACTTACATGCGCCACACTAGCAACTTGGAACGCGCGTTAAACTTTGCAGCGGAACACTTAGGCCCTCCTCTAGGCTTAGATTTTAAAAAAGTTTTGTGGAACGTTGAAACAGGCTTGTATGAAAGCGTTAAAGACAGTTTAAACGCTTACCTTGAAACTTGGAGGGATTACAACCTTGAATTCGTTGAGAGCGTGCAGTTAATCATTGGCAGCTTGTACGAACCCACAGAGGATAGGCGTCTCAACAGCTTAGACAAAGCTCTTGACTTAATGCTTGAAGAAACGTATCACAGAATGCTGCATTATGCTCACAACTTGAAAGGACCTATAACAATGCTTCACATGTTAGGCATTGTTCTACCAATACTTGGATTGATCATCCTGCCTTTAGCAGTGTGTTTTGTACCTGAAATACAATGGTACCATATAGCCTTTGTTTACAACTTACTACTACCAGTAGGCGTTTACTTGATTTCAAAGAAAATACTATCCACTAGGCCCACTGGTTATGGAAAAGTAGACATTACAGAGATCAACCCAGAGCTTGCAAGGTTTAAAAATGTTCGCATAAAATTTTTTGGCAACGAGTTCAGGGTTAACCCGTCAGTGTTTTGCATAGCACTGTTCGCAACCCTGTTCTTGCTAGGCTTGACGCCAATCATTATTCACACCTTGCAACCAGGCTTTGACATTGTGTTAACATCTCAAGGCATTGTGATGGGCAAGACAGAGTTTGCTGGAGGTTTAGAATTTTTAGGTTATAAAAGAGCAGGTTCTAGCGTTAAAGGACCTTACGGATTGGGAGCAGCGATTTTCAGCTTGTTCATAACGCTAGGCTTTGGTTTTTCAATAGGCTTGTACCACTACTTGCGTTCTAAAGACATTTTAAAAATTCGCGAAGCACTTACAAAGCTTGAGAAAGAATTCGCTGGAGCTTTATTCCAACTCGGCAATCGCTTGGGAGACGGACTGCCAGCAGAGATTGCAATGGAAAAAGTTGCTGACGTGATGCAAGGCACTGTGACTGGAAAGTTTTTTGAAACAGTTTCTAGGAACATGAGAAAGCTAGGTTTAAACCTTGAAAGAGCGATCTTTGACGAGAACGTTGGAGCTATAAAGGATTTTCCCTCATCACTCATCGTTAGCTCTATGAAAGTGCTTGTTGAAAGCATTCGCAAAGGACCAGTGATTGCTGGCAGAGCCATGATTAGGATTTCAGAATACGTTAAGCAAATGAACAGGGTTGATGAAAGGTTGCGAGACTTGATGGCAGACACGATTAGCAGCATGAAAACACAGATCAGTTTTTTAACACCTATCATTGCAGGCATTGTTATAGGCATCACTAGCATGATAATAACAATACTTGTGAACCTTCAGGCAAAGCTTCAAATGCTAGGGTCGCAAACTGGAGAAGCAGCTGCGCAAGCAGGAGCTTTCGGAGGCTTGCTACAATTGTTCAGCTTGGGAATACCTACTTACCACTTCCAAATCATTGTAGGCTTGTACGTTGTTGAGATTATATACTTGTTATCCATGCTTTCTTCAGGTTTAGAATTCGGTCTTGACAAGCTAGCTGAAACGCACAGCATTGGTAAAAACCTTCAACGATCAACACTGCTGTACGTTGTCATAGCGTTAGTAATAATGATTATTTTCAACGCGATCGCGAGCACTATATTGCTAGGAGCTCAGATTTAACAATGCATAGCAACATACCAAAAGAAAGCTTTAACCTAGTTTTAAACACTTCAAGATTTGCTTGTGAATGCTTTTAATGCTTAACTCTCCATTCACCTTGACTAGCAAGCCAAGCCTGTCATAAGCAACAACCACTGGCATTGTCTCGTTTTTAAAACTCTTCCAACGCTGTTTTAATTTTAAAGCGTTGTCATCTTTGCGCTTGACAAGTCTTACTCCGCAAACATCGCAAACATTGTCTTTTAAAGGTTTCTTAGTTTTTAAATTGTAAACCCTTCCACACTTAGGGCAAACCCTGCGCATCACAACCCTGTCAAAACTTGTTTCAAAACTCACGTCTATAAAAACTGCTTTGTAAACCTGGAAGTGCTTGCTCGTTATTAATTGTAAAAGCCTAGCTTGTTTTAAAGTTCTAGGATAACCGTCTAGGATCCAGAAAACGTTTTTCTTGAAAAAACGTTTTAAACGCTTTTCAATGATTAAAGCAACTATCTCGTCAGGAACTAGTAATCCTTTATCAACAAAGGTTTCAACTTTTAATCCTAAACTCGTTTTTTTAGAAATCTCTTTGCGCAGTAATTCTCCAATGCTTAATGATTGCGCTTTAAAACCTTGCTTGGTTATAAAACTTGCTAACAACTCTGCTTGTGCTCCTTTGCCGCAAGCAGGAGGACCTATCAACACTAAACCGTTCAAGACTGAACCGTTAAGAGTTTTAATTCCAAACATTTTAACCTTTGAATTTTAGCCTTGAAAACCTATCCTAGATAGTCAACGTCTAGTTTTTCTTCAAGCTTAGACTTCCAAGCTTTAACTTGCTTGTCAATAATGCTTGTCACGAAATCTTTCTCGCTAAGCCAGAATTGAAAGCTTTGGCTTAAACAATCACTCATTAATGATTCGTTGTTTAAAAGCTTTGCTTTCAAACAATTCTTTTCCAAGACAACTAGTTTTGAAAGCGTTTTTAAAACTTTGTCCTTGTCTTGCTCTGTTAAAACGTCAGCGTCAAACATTGCTATCAAGTCAGTGTCTGGTTGTAAAACCCTTACTAGCAACTTCTCAACTTCTAACAAGTGCTCATTAACTTTTTCGCACAACTGTTTCAGCAAGGTTTCAACGTCAAAGTCTTCAACCTTGTCAATGCCGAAATTTGTTTTCAAGTCTTGAAAGCTTGGCAGCTTGTAACGCTTTCTTAAAGCATTGTAAGCGTTTAAAACCTTGGCTTTCTTCTCGTTTTTAACACTGTCTTTAACAGTTTTAGGTTTTAAACCTTTCCCAGTTGTTTTTCTAGATCTTTTTCCAGATCTTTGCATAGCGTTTAGAGAAGTGTTTGAATGTTTAAAAGTTTTTTTAAAGCATGCTTGTGGAAAAGGGGGAAAAAGAAAAAATTTTTAAAGCGTTCAACATTGTTTTAAAACCATGAAAACGCAAACCCATAAACCTAGTCATAAAGAAAGTGTTAGAGAAGGCAAGCATGGCAGGGAAAAGCAGAGCAACATTGCAATATGGACTGAAAAGTACAGGCCTAAAACGTTTGAAGAAGTTAAAGGTCAAAAAGAAATTGTTGAACGCTTAAAAGCTTTCGTTAAGCAAAAAAACATTCCTCACTTGTTATTTGCAGGTCCGCCTGGCGTTGGCAAGACAACGCTAGCCTTAGTTATTGCTCGCGAATTGTTCGGAGACAATTGGAGGGACAACATTTTAGAATTAAACGCTAGCGACGAGCGCGGCATTGACGTGATCAGGGGTAAAGTTAAAGACTTTGCCAGAACTAAAGCCATTGGCGATGTCCCTTTCAAAATCATTTACTTGGATGAAGCTGACGCTCTAACAAGAGAAGCCCAGCAAGCATTAAGGCGTATAATGGAAAACTATACTGCTACTTGCAGGTTCATCCTTGGTTGTAATTACAGTAGCAAGATCATTGAACCCATACAGTCAAGATGCACAGTGTTCAGGTTTAAACCTTTATCAGAGAGTGACATTAAAGAACTTGTTAAGAGCGTTGCAAAGCAAGAAGGGCTTGTTGTTGAAGAAAAAGCTGTTGAAGCAATATATGTTGTGAGCGAGGGAGACGCTAGGAAGGCTATCAACGTGTTGCAAAGCTGTGCTTTGCAAAGCAAGAAAATCATTGAAAGCGATGTTTACACAGTTGCAGGTTATGCTAGTCCTGAAGAACTCGTAACTGTTTTAGAACTAAGCGTTAAGGGCGATTTCTTGAAAGCTAGGAAGAAATTGCTGGACATAATGTTAGAGTATGGCTTGAGCGGTTTAGACATTGTTAAGCAAATAGCTCGTTCTGTTTGGAAGTTGAAAAGCATTGATGATAAGGAAAAGCTTTCAATAGTTATTGCTTGTGGAGAGGCAGAGTTTAGAATGGTTGAGGGTAGTGACGAGTACTTGCAATTAGAAGCATTGCTTGCAAAGATGGGTGTTTTGAAATAAAAAAGTTAAGGGTTTTTAAAGCTTTAAACCTTTGCGATCTTGTAAATCTGCATGCTCGTTGTTAATTCTTGAGTATAACCATACCACAACGTAACGCTTATACCTGCATTGAAAGCAGGCCTGTTCTTCCAATCCTTGATTGGAAGCCTGCAAGTGATTTCTCCATATCCTGAATCGTCAAGCCTTAAAAAGCCTTGGTTTTCACAAAGCAATTTCCTGCCAGCGATTTCAACGTCATGCACTTGCACTATGTCAAAGTCTTGAAAGTTTAACAACTTCCTAATGCCAGGCCTAGCTGATTCTAAAGCACCCCAATTAACAACTCTGCCGTCGCCAACATTCCTTATGCGTAGCAAGTAGTAATCATAAGCACCGCCTGGCATGTATTCAAAACTGTCAACAATCACTGGAGCTTTTTGAGGTTTGAAACGTTTAGACTTGGAAGGCTTGCAAGCCTCATCAAGTCTTGGCTCTGGGCTTGGATCAACGCAGATGTCTTGATAAGCGTATGTTGAGTACAAGTACAGCAGTGTGATTTTGAATTGTTGTGTAATGCTCTTTGCTTGCGGAGGGAATGCTTTAACCTTGCCGTCAAACGTTAGTATTACATCTTCTCCTCCAGGGCTTAACGGGTTGTCTCCCTTGATAAAGAATTGCTGTCCAAAACCGTCCCTGTCTAGTTTTAAACCCATTGTTTGAGCAATCGTTAACAAGTCGTCACCATACATTTTTGCTTCTTCACTAATCCTTTCAACTCTCAAGTACGCGCATTTAAAGTTTTTCAAGTTTTTATTGAAAATGCTTCCCTCCCATTGACAGTTAAAATCAATACCTGAAAAGCACAACAACCCTGCTGTTGACTTGCAAAGGTTTTGAAAGAATTGTGAAAAATCTTGGACAAAGCCTTGCTGGCCTAGAACGTCTCCCAAGAACCAGCCAAGGAATTCTTCAATGTCGTCTCCTGAAAAGCTGAACGTGTTACCAGTCTGCCTTATCGTTAATCCTGAATGCTCATTGCATTGAATGCCTAAAGCAAAGTTGCTACCATCAACAACCAAGCCTAATCCTTGGTTTAGAAACGTTTTCCAAGAGCCGAGATAATTGCAAACAGTGAACGTGTCTGGAAGGTTTGAATGTTCAAGGTCTATAATGTTAGGGTCAAACCCTGTTACGTAAACACCTGCCAAGGCATTGCTCAAGCCATGGTTGTGTATTAACAATTGGATTTTGAAAGTGTTTTCTTCTTGTAAAAGCCCAGGGTTTTCTTCATAGTACAGAATGCTTGGCGGGTATCCTTTTATCAAAGTCATTGACAAAGCTTTAGAACCTTTTGAATGCGTTGACAAGCAGCCTTGAATTGTTAGAAGAGCTGCTAGCGATAGTGCTAAACCTGTTGTGTAAAACAGTTTTAACAATGCATGCTTGTTCATGTTTCATTTTTTATTTTTAAATTTAAAAATTTTAATTTTGGATTTAAAAACAAACAAAAAAAATTTAGTGCTTGAATTTACTGCTTGTTCTAGTTGTTGTTATATCCTGAAATATCCCTCACTGTGACGTCTTTACTAATCTCTTGCTTGTAAGCGTATGTCATGTTGATTTTTAAAAACTCTTTAAAAGTACCTTCCCCTGCAGGCGCATGGATTACGCAGTACAAGGATCCTTCGTCACCGCCTTGAGCTGGCAGTAAGCGTATAAAGCCTTCACTACCCTGGTCTAGTTGTGGGCATTCAATTTCTTCTCCACCGTCAAGGCTTAAAGCTATGTAAACCTTGTTCTTCTCTAACATGTTTCCTGGAATGTCTTCACAGTTTTGCTCTTGTAACGGGAAGTCTTTGCTGAAAACAACGCCTTTGCCAACGTTTTTTATTTTCAAAGTTATCTGGACGTCTGACTGGCCTATAGGGCTTTCTGTTAGTGAAACAACTTGCACTGGTCCAGCGCTGTTATCAACTGCTTTACTACCAGTTACTTGGCAAACCTCTTGAACGCCTGGCTGGAAGTTATTCCCTCGCAAGCAAAGCGTTGCGAAAGCTTTATTGCCATACTTGTAACAACTCTCTATGTAAAACGTTATTGTTTGCGTTCCTGAAGGAATGTCTGGAGTGTAAACAAGGTTTTCAAAAGACAACTGCATAGTGTCTCCAGGGAACACCTCATCACCAATGCGTTTCTTGCCGTGAAGGTCTCTGTCAATAAGTTTTTTCATGTCACTAACATTTTCGAGCCCTAATTGTTGAGGACTGAAACCTTTAATGCGCACGTAACCAGTGTTTGCAGTGTAATCATGTTCTCCCTCGTTAGCGATTTGCAAAGTCACATGGAACGGGAATTGTCCAGCGTCAAAAATTTCTGGAGGAGGCATGCCTTCAACGAATTGGAATGTTAATCCTTCAACGCCGCCAATGAATAACGGCCCTCCACCTCCTGGTTGGTTGTTATTAGAGCTGCAAGAACTTATTATTAAAGTAACAACTATTAAAACTGGAACAATCAAGGTTTTGAACATGTCAAACTTCATTCCCTCACCTCCAATCGTTTTTTATTGCTAAGCTTTTTTATTCAAAAGCTTTTTTTAGCTTTTTTTACTAAATTCTTATTTCATGATTTTTAAGTGTTCACATTTATATTTTTTGCTTTCACATTTATATTTTTTGTGCTTTTAAAAGCCTTCAAAAGGTTTTTTGCAATGATCAAGACGGCTTGTAAATTGTTAAGCGTTTAGCAATGTCTTGCTGATAGCCATACCAGAGTTGCAACACTAACACGTCAGGATAGCCAGACCTTGGAACCTGGCCCAAGCTGTAAGTGCAAGTAACCCTGCCCTCGCCAGTGTCTGGGTCAAGCCTGATCCAACGCGAAGGCCTGCAATCTAAAGGTTTTGGATCACTAGCAAGCCTAGCAACTGCTAGAAACACAGTGTTATAATCTTGACCAGTGACCATGCCATTATAATACGGGCTGCACTTTGAAAAGCTTCTTAAATCCCAAACCCTGCCTTTAGAACCTGTTCTTGACTTGCTCTTACCTTTATGCCTGAAATTCTTGATATGAATCACAAACGTTACTTTGTGTCTTGACGTATACTGCTCAACTTTTGAAACGCCGACAGGGCCTCCTGGAGGTTTTACGCGAATTGTTTCTTCAGGCTTGCAAGCACTTTCAGCTTCGTAATGGTAAGGGTTTATGCAAACGTCAATAGCGTTGTATGAAGCGTAAGTATAGCAAGCCCTAGCCCACAAGTCAAAACTAACCTTGTCAGTGCCTTTAGGGAAAGAGTTTAGATAAGCGTTGAAAATCACTTCTTGAGATCCGCCGCCAGGCGTTTCAGGAAGGTTTCCTGGAATCGCGAATACTTTGCCGTAAAGTCTTGTCCAAGTCACTGCAGAAACTGCTGCGAAGGGAAGCATCATGTTTTTCAAATCATTAAGGTCTATGTCGCTCCAAGGCGTGTTTAACAAGATTCCAGCTTCACTGCCTTGTTGAAAAGGCATTATGTCAATACCAAACCCTGGTCTAATCCAAGCGCTCAAGCTAGCCATGAGGTTGTTATACGCGTCTACAAAGAATCGTCCTGAAAAAAAGCCGCATCTAAAAGAAAAACCTGCGTTTGACCCTTGGTTAGAACCAAAAATGTTTAACGAAACCGAACAACTAGTGTTTATAGAGCTAGATTCTAGCAAGTCTTCCATGCCTTGAACGCTAAGCGTTTGAGGGTTAAAACCATACAAGAACACTGCGCCGATAGCGTGACTAGCGCCTTTGTTTTCAAGCCTTACAATGATTGGTATTTCCAAGTTTTCATCTTCGTAATAGTAAAGCTTTGACGGTAGTGATTCAAATTTTAAAGTTAAGCCTTGATTTCCAGAGTAGTATTCCTTGTGACCGATGCTTGTGCAAGAAGTTATCAACACTGACAACAATATGAGTAAACTAGCAGCAATGCCTAGCTTAGCATTTTTGATTTGTAACTCAAAGTTTTTTGAAAGCCCCATTTTTTACTAATTTATTTTTCAGTTAAGCGTTTTTAAAGTTTTCTCCATGTTAAACCAGGTTACGTGACTGGATTGTAAAGCGTTAATTGTTTTGAAACGCGTTGAGTGTAAGTGTAAGCTAGAACAACAACTAAGGGTGCTTGGTAAGTTTGAGAAATGCTCATAGCGTGAGGTAAATAACACTTGACAACGCCTTCACCGTCAAACAGCTTTACAACGCTAGGCTCGCACAACAACTTCTGGGTTGACAAGTAAGCTTCTATGTAAACGCTTTGAGACTGGTTAGTGCATGCTTGGAAAAAGTCTTGATCTGTAAAGCCTTCAGCAGGTAACGGTCCGATAATATCTTTAGGGTTTATCAAGTCTTGAAACGCTGTTGGAAATCCTTCGCCAACGTTTTTAACAGTGATTACCAAGTCTAAGCTATAGTAAGGAGCGTTAGGGTTACCTCTAAAAAAGTGTATGCTAGGCCTTGCTTCTAAGCTTGTGACAGCTACAGGCGCTGCTTGGCTTGTAAATGTGAAATGTTGGTCTTCACAATCAGTTGCAGGGTTTCCAACACAAACTTCTTGTTCAAGAACTGTTTTGTAAGGATAACAAGCAGTCAGTGTTAGCTCAGTGTTTATTGTTTTAAACTTTTCAGAAAACGCGTCTTTTATAGGTGTTAGGGTTCCCAAGCCTAAAACAGTTTTAGAGCCTTTATAGTAATGAGTTCGCCCTCTCAAGTCAATGTTTTGAACAACACCTAAAATGTTTCCAGCCTCGTCAAATTCAAAGTATTGCAAGTTGAAATCAAGCCATAACAACAGCTTTGTAACGTCAAAACCTCCAAGGTTTGAAACCCTGACAACTAAGGGTATTGAGGAATCATAGTACAACTTTTTAGGCAGTGACAAGAATTCAAAACGCAAGCCTTGCGTTCCTGAAAGCTTGCCAATACTGCTATCTGGAGGGGTGCAACTAGAAACTAGCAAGCTAGGCAGTAATAAAAACGTTATAGTTAAAACTATTGGCAAAGCAGTGCTAGCGTTTAAAGCTTCAACCTTGCTCAAGCCTTGTTTTGCAATTTTTTTTGTAATTTTTAAAACTTGCATTGTGACGCCTCAAAAAATTTTTAGGATTGTAAAGGTTTTAAAATCTCTATGGTGGCAGTTTTTTCCAACCTGAAATCATAACTAGACTTGAACCTGAAAGTAACTTCTGCCAAGCCAGTGTTTGAAAACAAAGCGTTATAACCTCCAGTTGTGAGTGTTAAAGGACAAGTAACTGCTTGGTAAACAGTTCCAGGTTTAAAACTCTCCACCTTGTAAATGTTAAACCTTTCATCAGAGTTTTGCAAAGTAACGCGTTGAGAGCAACCATCAGTTTTTAGAACGAAAGGCTTAGGAATGATTAACAACATTTCATGAATCTTTGTCAAGTCTCCATTGTGCATTGTGTTTAGAGA
>JAGGZX010000084.1 GCA_021161785.1 Candidatus Woesearchaeota archaeon
AGTATGGAAAACAATAATATTTAAATATTTCCGTTTTCAAAAACATGCTTTGCAAAACATATTTTGCAACAAACATCACAACAAACTTGAGAGGGGGTTACTAACCAGCTTAACCTGCTTAAATTAACAAACACAAACATCATGCTTAACGCTTTAAAGCGTTAAAAACTTCAAAAAATAAAAAACAGGGGGTGTAAAACGTGATGAATTCAATTATTGAAGAAGCAAAAAAACAACCTGTAACAGGAGATCTAGACATTGAAGTAGGCCAGGCAAACATAAAAGTTATAGGCATAGGCGGCGCTGGTAACAACATGGTTAATTGGTTGTACCTTAAAGGATTAAAAGGCGCTGAAATCATTTCTGCAAACACTGACAAGCAACACTTAGACATGATCCAGTCAGATAAGAAAATCTTGATGGGGCGCGACATTACTAAAGGCCTAGGCGCAGGTGGCTATCCAGAAGTTGGTCAAGAAGCAGCTCAAGAAAGCTTGCAAGAATTTAAAGAAGTGCTAAAAGGCAGTGACATGGTCTGGGTCTGCGCTGGTTTAGGCGGCGGAACAGGTACTGGAGGCTCTCCAATCGTTGCTCAAGTTGCAAAAGACACTGGAGCAATCGTTATTGGCGTTGTGACAATGCCTTTCAAGATTGAAAGAGCAAGAATTGACAAAGCAGAATGGGGTTTGCAACGCTTAAGACAAGTATGCGACACTGTAATCGTTATTGATAACAACCGCTTAGTCCAAGTTGCTGGTAACTTGCCAGTGCAACAAGCATTCGCTGTTGCTAATGAATTAATAGCAACAATGATTAAAGGCATTGTTGAAACCATTGCAGTGCCAAGCTTGGTAAACCTTGACTATGCAGATGTGCGCTCAATAATGAGCAATGGAGATGTAGCAGTAATAGGTGTTGGCGTTAGCGACACTAACAACCGCGTTGAGGAAGCTGTTAAAGGTGCTTTGAGCAATCCATTGCTAGATATTAGCTATGAAGGAGCTACGGGAGCAATAATCCACATTGTAGGTGGTCCAGATATGACTTTAGACGATATTAACCGTGTAGGTGAATTAGTGACTGAAAGCATGGATGACGATGCAAACGTGATTTGGGGTGCTCGCGTAGAAGAAGATATGAAAGGCAAGATCCAAGTAATGACTATCATTACAGGCGTTAAAAGCCCATGGGTTTTAGGAAAGCCTTCAAAACGCGAAGTTGAAGCTGCTAGGCAACAACTATCTGAAGAGCTAGGCATAGAGATTGTTAGGTAAGCTTTTGTAAATTTTTTGATTTTTTATGCTATTCACGGAGTTCTAACAACCACCCCCGTGTGTTAGAACCACCCCCGTGGAAGCCTCCCTTTTTTGGGGGGCTCTTTTTGTTTATTCTTTTGTTTATTCTTTTTTCGAAAACATTCTTTTCCAAAACATTTTTATACTACAAAGCGTTAAAGCTTTAAAAAATGCAAGACCATGCTGAAAAAACAAAATTGTTACTAATAGAAATTGAAAACGCGTTGCGAAACATACAGTCAAGGTTTAACAATGCATGGCATGAATACAACAAGCTTTCTCACAATCAAAAACGCATGTCAAGACAGATCTCAGAGTTAAAACAAAAAACAAGTTATGAGCTAAACTTGTTAAGAGAAGATCTTGAACACTTAAAAACTGAAGTGCAAAGCATTAAGAATGACTTAGCAGTGATTATTGCTTGGTCAAGGTTCATTGTTAAGAAAGACTTTGTCCAAGACTTGAAGAAAAAGATTAACAGCATAAACCCAGCAATCATTTTGCAAAGAAATGTTTTAGAAGACTTGGCAAAACCTTGATTTAAGCAAAATATTTAAATAACTAGGCAGAACCTTTAAAGCATAAGCCTAAATCAAAACTTTTTAAAGTCTTAACAAACTTTTTTAAAGTTTTAAACAAAACCAAAGGTTTGAAAGGTTTTAACAAGCAAGGGGGTGGCATAATGAAGTTAACAATTGCAGATCCAAAATTGTTGAAAGACAGCATAAACATTATTTCAGACATTGTAACAGAAGCAAGGTTTAACATTACAAAGCAAGGCTTAGAATTAATAGCAATGGATCCTGCAAACGTTGCAATGGTGATTTTCAAGCTTTTAAGCAGTTCTTTCACAGAGTATGACTTGAAACAAGACATGAGCATAGGTTTAAACCTTAACAACTTGAAACAAGTGTTTAAAAGAGTTAAAGCTACAGATATTTTAACACTAGAAGTTGATGGAAGCCAGTTCAAGATAACTTTGAAAGGCGCTACAACGAGGCGTTTTTACTTGCCAATCATTGACATTGAAGAGTTAGAGCAAAAAGTGCCAGACCTAGACTTTGCTGTTGAGATACAAACAGATTCACAGCTCATAGAAGACGCCATTGCTGACGCTGACATTGTAGCTGAAAGCGTTAGCTTTAAAACAGATGGAAAGTCTTTAATCATTGAAGCTTCTGGAGACCTTGCTAAGAGCAGTGTTGAAATCAAAGCTGACGAGAACACTAAGATAAACGTTTTAAAAAAGACTGGTGAAGAATTAAAAGCAAAGTACAGCATTGAATACCTTAAAAAAATGATTAAGTCAAGCAAGCTTAGTGACAGGGTTGTTTTAAAATTTAGCAAGGATTATCCTTTAAGGCTTGACTATATTGTTAAAGACCGTTTAGAGTTAGGGTTTATACTAGCACCAAGGATAGAGACTGAATAATTAAGACATAAAACTTTTTAACAATCCAAATGCAGCAAGGCTTTCAAAAACAAAGCAAGCAAAGCATTAAAAGCAGCAAGCTAGGAGATTTAAAACTTGCTTCTCTTAAAGCTTTAAAATCTTTGTGGAACTCAACGCCAATACTGTTAGGTGTTGTCTTGCTCATAAGCATTGTGAGAGCTTTCCTGCCAGCGAAAGCTTTCATGACAGTGTTTGGCAAGAACAAGGTTTTAGACGTGTTTATAGGCGATCTTGTTGGAAGCGTGTTTGCAGGCAACCCTGTAACGAGTTACGTGCTTGGAGGAGAATTGTTAAAGCAAGGTGTTAGCTTGCTAGCAGTGACAGCTTTCCTAGTTGCATGGGTAACTGTTGGTGTTGTACAACTACCTGCTGAGTCAATGCTTTTAGGAAAAAAATTCGCGATTGTTAGAAACCTAACAGCTTTCGTAATGGCGATTATTGTTGCATTAATCACTGTTTTACTGTTAAGCATAATGCAAAGTGTTTAAAAAATGCGCTTTCAAATAACAAACAAGGCATGGTACTTCCTAACAATCATAATAATCATATATTCAATTATAGCAGTGTTTAACACTAGCTTAGTGAAAAACGCGTTAGAAATATTTCTAGACATAATAGCAAAGATAATACCAGCATTCATACTTGTTTTTGTTTTAATGACGCTTACAAACTATTTTGTAAAGCCGAAAATGCTTGTAAAGCATTTAGGAGAAAAGTCAAACACTGTTAAAGCGTTAACCATAGCTATTATCACAGGCATTATCTCGTCAGGACCAATATACATGTGGTACCCCTTGCTCAGCGATTTAAAAAAGCAAGGTGTTAGACCTGGATTAATAGCCATATTTCTTTACAACAGAGCTGTAAAAATCCCGTTACTACCATTAATCATTGTTTACTTTGGATTGGCCTACACTATTATTTTAACAATTGTCATGATCTTTGCGTCAATATTGCAAGGATTCATTGTTGATAAAGCTTTAAAAAAAGCGTGAGGTGGGAACATGAAAATAGCAATCGCTGCAGAAGGTGGTGATGTAAACGCTAATATAAGCATGAAGGGAGGTAGAGCTCCTTATTACTTAATATTTGAAGATGGAAAACTTGTTAAGACAATAAGAAATCCTTTCTCTATAGGCGGAGGAGGTGCTGGTTTTGCAGTTGCGAAAATGCTTGCTAACGAACAAGTAAGTATTGTTGTAAGCGGAAATTTCGGTCCTAACATGCTTTCAGCACTTCAAGAAAACAATATCAAACCAATACAAATGACTGGTACAGTGCAGCAAGCACTGCAAGCTTTGCAAAAATAAAAAGCTTTTTAAATAATCAATAAACAAGTGTTGCAAAATGGATGAGAACGATTTTTACTTGAAACAAATGTTAACATTCTATCATCAAGACCCTTTGTTAAGAGCTCACATTGGAAAACAAGTGTTAGACGCGTTGTTTAAAGAAAAGAAACTGTCAGATGTTTTATACTTCTTTAAAAACAGCAGATGCCCTGAAGAAGTAAAACAATACGGAATTTCAAAGCTTGAAAAAGAATTAACAAGCATAGCTGAAGACTTAACACCTGAACAAAAAACAGGATACCTAGACCTAATGGAATCAGTTTTAAAAAGCGAATTACCTTTAAACATTAAAAACACTTATTTAAAGACAATCCTTGACCAAGACTTAGTAATTCAAGTTTAAGAGATGCGTAACGACAGCGACCATGTTAATAGCAGATTTGCAGAGTACTCAATAGGAAGATTCTTCTATGTTTTGCAACGCAATGACTACTTCTCAAATCCTGAAACTAAAGAATTAATGTCTAGGATTGCTTTAAAACTCGTAAATGTATTAATAG
>JAGGZX010000053.1 GCA_021161785.1 Candidatus Woesearchaeota archaeon
CTATTATATAGTGGTGACTAAGAGGTGGAAAAAATGGCTGCAAACAAACCAAAACAAAGCTTAGAACAAAAAATTGAGAACCTAATATACTTTGTGAGACACGGAGCTTATGGAAGTAAATACCTAACAAATTACGGCGTTGAACAAGTAACAAGAACTGGAAAACAAATCTTAGAAGACTTAACAAGCAATGGTTATGAGCAAGGCTTGGAAATAACAATTTACACAAGCCCTTTAACAAGAGCAGTGCAAACAGCTCAAATATTGCAACAAATTCTAGGGCAAGCATACAATGTTGAAATCGTGCTTGATGACAGGTTAGAACCAGACAGTTATGAAGTAGAAAGCGTTGTAGAAGAAATCCTAGACAATAACAAAAAAGTAGCAGTTATTGTGAGTCACAAACCAGACTTGGAACACTACCTTGACATAGCTTTAAACACTGGAGACGCTGTTAGAGTGAGATATCAAAACAAGCAAATCATTAAATAAAAATAAAAAGGAGGTGAAAACATGCTAGGAGTTTCAAAACGCAAAATTGAAGAATTAGAAGAAAAGATTGGACGCAAGATCAATGATTTAACACAATATGTAACAAGCGTTCAAGAACGCTTTGAAAGCTTTAAACAAGGGTTTAAGCAAGAATATGAACAAGACAAGCAAGACCTTACTGCAAGGATGGATCAACTTCAAGAAAATATTGCAGAGCAATATCAAGAGCTTAAGCAAGCATTGCAAGAATTGAAAACAAGTTATGAAAAAACGATTCCAGAAATAAACATTGAAGTAGACATTAAAAACGAGACAAGCTTAGAACAAGCATTGCAAGAATTAACGAAAAACGTTGAAGACATTGCTTACAAAGCATTGTTTGAAAGAGCAGTTCAAGAAGTAATAAACCTTGGGTATGAACTTACAGATAGTGAGAGCCGTGAGAGCTTTAGACAAAAGAAGTTAGACTCAGGATCAATAAAGATTTATGTAGACGTGGAGAATTATGGCTACTGCCCATTATCACGTGCCAAGCCTTACGATGCAACACCTGAACAACTTGAAAAAATATTAGCAGAAGTTGAGTCTAACGAAGAGAGAGGTTGGGCAACTGCAAACATGCGTCTTTCTAAAAGGGATAGAGGAACTTTTACAATGGAGTATAACCCTAACGATAGCCTTGGCAGAAGGCTTGCTAGTGAAGTATTAACGCTTAGAGACTTCTTCTTTTACGGAGTGTTCAAAAAAATGTTAGACGATTATGATGGTTTAAACCATGGCGGTAAGGAAGTTCTCGTAGAGAGTCACTTGAGAACAGTATTGGAGTACTTACAACCAAGGCTTAAGGTTAACAAGCAGTTAAAAACGCTAGTGATGCAAGACTTGCTTAAAAAGATGAGTGAAAACTCTGAATTCGCAACAGACTTTACAAGGTACGGGTTGAAAGATTTCATTATTAATCAAACAAGCGTTGAGCAAGAAAAGCGTGTTAAAAAATCAAAGCCTAGAAAGCCTAAAGCAAGTAAGAAGTAAACCTTAAGCGTTTGCAGCGTTAAAAATCTGTTAAACGTTTTTGATTTTTATGTTTTAAAGCTTTGATCTTGTTTTTGTTTTCTTGTTTAAAATTTTCAACAGGCTGGTTGAACACTTTAACATTTTCCAACTCTTGCTCCTTGCCAGGGGGTATGAGCTTTCCATAAACACCAGCACCGCCTGGAATGTATTGGATTTTCCCCTCTCTAAAGTGCTGCACGAACAAGCCAACGTTTTCATGAACTTTTGAAATTTCTTCAATTGGAGCGTTTAACAACACATTGATTTCAGTGTTAAACGTTTTAACAAGTTTGAACCACAAGCTTTGAACAGTGTTTGTGAAAACGCTTTTAGTGCCAATAGCTAAGGCAATGATTTCTGAAAGCGGGATTATGTGCAAGTAGGGCGGCCTGTGACTTGGATGTCTTGCTTGCTCAAGGTCTGAAAGTTCTTTAATCCTGTAATCAACGCCTTTCTTGATAATGCCTCCACACAACGGACATCTCCAGTTAAGCTTTAACGCTGTTTCAGGATCGTAAAACGTTAAGCATTTCCTGCAACGCGTTTTGTGGTATTTACCCTCTCTAGGGTCTAGGCCAATGTTTAGAGCAACCCTTCTTTGATTTTTCCTCTCAATGCAAGCTTTGAATTCTTTAAAGCTAGGTTCTGCCATTTTTAAAACGTTAAACTCGCGTCCAAGCTTGTTAGGCCAAGGGCTGTGAGCATCGCTATTGCTCAAGAATGTTAACTCATGAAGTTCTGAAACATGGTCTGCCATGTCTGTGTCAGCGCTCAAGCCTAGTTCTAAGAATTTTATAAACCTCCAGCCATCGCCGTAAGATTCTTTGTAACTGTTGTACAAGGCTAGCAATCCAGTGTAAGGAGTGAACGCGTGTGCAAATCCTAACAAGCAACCAGCAGTTTTGCAAACATCTACGAGTTCATGACCTAGAACATGCAGTTTTGGACGGCCATCGCTTTCAAAGTTTTTACACTTACCCTTTAACGCTTGCTTGACTTCTAAAACTTTTGAAATGTCTGGAAAGTACAGCAAATGGTGAGCTCTTGAAGCATCTTCAACCTCTGTTTGGAGTAAGAACTTAACACCGTTTTCATGTTCAAACATGCCAATGTCTGGATTCCATTTGCAGCAATCCTTAAACATTGACAACCATTTTTCATGCAAGATGTCTCCAGTGCCAACAATGTGCAGTCCTTTAAGCTTTGCCTGCTTTGCAATAACGTCTGGCTTCATATCCTTGCTAACAGCTCCAGAATACAAGCCATGCACATGCAAGTCAGCATTGAACGATTGCAACTCCATTTTACCCATCACTCAATGATCTTAACACCTTCTTGCAAAACACCATAACCTATAAGCCTGTAACGACCAGCTATAGGCCTTGAAATCGTAAACCTAGAGCCAATCCAAGCACAAACAGGAAGTTTTAAATTTAATGTTACAACGTCATTGTTTAACTGCTTAACAACGCCCATAGTTGCAGCGCTATTAACGTTTAACAATAAGTACTCGTTCATCTTTAAAGGTTCAACGTTCAACTCTTTAGCAGTGCCTACAACTCTCTCAAGAAGCTTGACTTTCAAAACTATAGAACTCCAAACAGGTGGCAGTTTTGAAGGTTTACCAACAACACAACCGATAAGGCTGTCACTCTTAGTAACGCTCGGGTAAAGCGTTGTTTGCAAAGCAGCAGTGCCGCCAGGAGTTAATTCTTCAACAACACGGCCTGCTTGCACAATGCTAACAATCCTTGTTCTTAAAGGTTTAGCCTTGTAAACGCCTTGCTCTTGAAACAATATGCCAGGCCTAATCTCAACTTCTTCTCCTTGTTTTAAAACACCTTTAACTATGGAACCTCCAAGAACACCTCCTTTTAATTCATCAACACTTGCCCCTGGCTTGTTAACGTCAAAACTCCTAGCAACTAAGAACAATGGGTCTGTTTTTAAATCCCTTTCAGGCGTTTTAATGTATTGCTCTATAGCTTGTATTAAAACGTCAATGTTAGCGCCGTGCTGAGCGCTTACAGGTATTACAGGCGCGTTTTTAAACTCAGTGTTTGCTAAGAATGCTTTGATCTCGTTATAATTCTTTAAAGCTTCTTCCTTGGTTGTTAAGTCAATCTTATTTTGAACAACGATTAACTGTTTCACACCCAAGATTTGCAAAGCCATTAAGTGCTCCCTAGTTTGAGGCTGCGGACAAGGCTCGTTAGCAGCTATGAGCAATAAAGCTCCGTCAATAATCGTGGCTCCAGCAATCATTGTAGCCATCAAGCTCTCATGACCTGGCGCGTCAACAAAACTAACAGTTCTTAAAGGAACAGTTTTACTGCCGCAATGCTTGCAAACCTTGGTGGTTCCATAACATTGAGGCTCTGGACATTTAGGACACTTGTAAAACGTGGCATCAGCATACCCAAGCCTTATAGTGATACCTCTTTTCAATTCCTCGCTGTGAGTGTCAGTCCACTTGCCAGTAAGTTTTTCAGTAAGCGTGGTTTTTCCATGATCAACATGGCCGAACAAGCCAATGTTAACAACTGGTTTGAAAACGTTTGCAGAGCCATGGCTAGCGCTCTTGTTAGAAACAGTTTTCTGCTTAGAAGATTTTCTAGCCATGCAAAAGGTGTGAAAAACAAGTTTTTATAAAGTTATCCTATGTTTGCAGTAAAAACAAGTTTTTTTAAAGTTTTTAACTTTTTAAGTTGTTTGTTTGTGTTAAGAAAAAATTTTTAAACCTTGCAACCAATTTTTGGTTTAACACTGTTTAAACCATTGTTTTAAGCATTAAAAAGCGGGGTGAGATTCATGGCTAAAGAAATTGATGAACAAGAACTCAGAAAGCTTTTAGGGCAAGAAGGAGAGCCTGTTAGCAAGATTGATTTTTACTTCAAACCTGAAAAAGCAAAGCTGGAAGGAGTTTTAACACCTCTTGCTAATGGTGCTTATGAATTTTCAGGAACGTTTAAATATAAAAACCGGGTTTTTAAAGTTGACAAAGGCATCTTAAAACAGTCTGAAGATGGAGATGAATATGTTTTAAGCTTGAAAGGAGCTAGGTTAGACTTTGATGATACAGTTGGAGAAGCTTCTAAGCAAGAACTAAAAAAGTTTTTTGAAACAGAAAGAGCTTCCATTCCTAAAAAATTGGGACGCATGTCTGGACGCGCATACTTTGTAGGCGGCGAAAGCTTTTTTATTAGTGACAACGGAGATCTTGCTAAAGGCGTTGAAGCTGGAATTGTTAGCCTAGGTTACAAGGTAAGGTCTAGCGAGGACGGTAAGATTCCTGGCGTTGTAATCCTCGGTGGCAAGGTTTTCAAAACAGAGCACGGCGGCGAGTCATTGCTCGTTACTCACAACGGAGATTTTATTAGGGGTAGCGGCGTCACTCTTTTTGAAGGAGGCTACTATGGCGTATGGGCTAGCAGTGATGGTAAAGTCCCAGGCATTGCAAAGTTTGGTGACAAGGAGTATAAAACAAGACTTCCAGGAGAATCCTTACTCATAAATCCTAAAGGCGAACTCGTTGGCAGGGGTTACACAGCAGGAGTAACATCGGAAGGTTTTTACGAGTTAGAATCCAGCAGGGATGGCAAGATTCCAGCAGTGTTAATGCTAAACGGTAAAGAGATTAAAACTGAACGCCCTGGAGAATCATTGCTTGTAAGTCCTAACGGAAACCTGATTGCTCGTGGCTCTAGAATCAAGCATGTTCTTGATTACTACATAATAGAAGCTGGTGCTGGAATCCCAGCAATTGTTCGCATTGGAGACAAAGTTTTACAAACCACTGAGCCAGGTTCAGGATTCAAAATCGTTAAGCAAGGAGAAAACCTTTACAAGATTGAACAAGTAGAAGAAAGTGATTATGACATTAAAAAGATAGAGAAAGCGCTTGAAATGTATGAAACGAAAGAACCTCCAGAGGAATACAAAAAAAGAGAACCTTTAAAGGAATATGCTAGTGAATAAGTTTTAAAAGAAAGCTTTATAAAACCTTTTTGAAAACCCTTTTCACATGGTGTTAGCTTTCAACCGTTGGGACGTGAGTAAGATAACAGTTGAAGATCCAGGACTTAAAGATTATATTTGTTTAGAGCCAAAAATCGTTCCTAGAACCTTTGGTCGTAACGCTGGACAAAGGTTTTACAAGAGCAAAACATTCATTGTTGAAAGGTTTATGAACCACTTATTCGTTCCAGGGCATAAAGGTAAAAAGCACAAATACACTTCAGGACACAACACTGGCAAGTCAATGACTGTTTACAAGCTCATGCTTAAAACATTAGAGCTTATAGAAAAGCGGTTAAACAAGAACCCTATAGAGGTTTTAGTTAAAGCTATTGAAAACGCTGCTCCTAGAGACGAAGTCATAACCATTGAGTATGGAGGTGCTCGCTACCCTAAAGCTGTGGAAGTAGCTCCTCAACGCAGAGTTGATTTAGCGATAAGGTTCATGGTGCAAGGCGCTTACGCTAAAAGCTTTGACAGCAAAACAAAAATGTTTCAAGCGCTTGCTGATGAAATAATTAACGCTTACAACGGAAGCAATCAAAGCAACGCTATTAGTAAAAAAATAGAGCTTGAACGCCAAGCAGACGCTGCTAGGTAAACAAAACCAAAAAATTTTAAACAAAAAACTTTTTTTCTTTGCAAAAAATTTTTAAATGTATTTTTCAAAGTTTTCTTTGTTATGGGTAAAAGGGAAAGCAAGAGCATTGATTTGCGTGAAAGCGTTGAGAAAGCGTTAAAGCAAGGTTCGCGTTCTAAAACTTTGTTATTGCCTAAAAAAGGTTTTGTTTTAAAATTTCTTGAAGAAGATGATTATTTTAAAGCTTTAAAAGATGGTTCTTACGGATTTAAAGGTTTGATTGAGTTTCTTGACAGTTCTGAAATTGTAGGCGTTTATGATGGCGTTTTGAAAAAGGTTGAAAATGGTTATTTGTTAGAAGGAGATTTTAGTAAGGGTTATGTTTTTAGGGATGAAAATATTAGCAACAGTGAAGATTTTGAAAAGCAATTCTTAGCTAGTAAAGAAGAACTTAAGAGACAAGTTGCTGCTAAGAAAATAGTTTTACAAACGAGACAAGTTAATGGTGAAGAAAAACCCACAGTTGTTAAGTATGGATTTAAAACTGGTAGAAAAGTTTTATATGACCTTGACAGAGAGATTATTGCAACAGGCTGGGTTGTTAAGAAGAATGGTGGTACTTATAAGGTTAAGGCTTTTGGAGGTGTTCCTGGTGTTGTAATGTCTTGGGAGGGCTCTGGTTCTGAAGGTGTAGAGCTTGCGAAAACCACCACTCTCGGTGAAGAATTATTGCTTGACCTTGATAAAAAGATTGTTGTAACAGGTAAGGATATTAGCAAAAAGAAAGGTGCTTACAAGGTTAAGGCTTCTTGTGATGGTGAGATCCCTGGTGTTATTAAGGTTTGGAAGGGTCCTGACTCTGAAGGTAAAGAGCTTGCAAAAACTGAAAAGCCTGACGAGGAATTATTGCTTGACCTTCTACACGGTGTTGAAATCCATGGAGGTAAGATTTCTGTCTTAGATAACGATGTGTATGAAGTCAGTTCTGGTCCTAACATCGGGGTTACTGTTAAGATTAAAGGTAAGACTGTTTTAGAAAATGTTGGAGGACTATACACTGTTTTTAAGGAGAGATGGGGTGCTTGGTATATTGTAAATTCTAACATTGGTTTAACTATAGTATTGCCTGATGATAACGTTGAGATTAGAGGGGCGTCTATTTCATTAGGGTATTATACTGATACTTATGAAGTTTCTTCTATAACTCATATTAACTGGGGAGGGTATACTCGTGTAATAACAACACCAGTCACTGTTAAGATTAACGGTAAAACCGTCTTAAAAAACGCTAAAGGCACATATAAGGTTTACAAAAAAGACGGTTCGTGGCATGTTGAATAATTATTAAATAAGTTCTTTGCAAAAATTTTTTATACTTTTGAATCTAAGATTTTTTGACATGTCAAGACTTAAAAAGCTAAGTAAGAGCACTGATTTAAGA
>JAGGZX010000078.1 GCA_021161785.1 Candidatus Woesearchaeota archaeon
GTTTAACACTTAAAAGTTTTTTATAAATTTTTTATAAATAAAAGTTTTTATAAAAATTGGGGTGGTGAAATCCTTCGCAGAAAAAATGGATGGCAAAAAAACAAAAAAAACAGTGCTTGTTGAAAACCAAGAACCTGTAAACAAAAAAATTGCAAGCAAAAACAGTTCTAACGAGCAGTTATTCGTCTCAAAAAAGCGTGTCATTGTTACTAGTGCTTTGCCTTACGTGAATAACATTCCGCATTTAGGTAACTTAGTTTGCGTTTTAAGCGCTGACGTTTTTGCAAGGTTTTTAAAGCTTAAAAATTTTGAGGTTATAAGCGTTTTAGGTACTGATGAGCATGGAACTACTTCTGAGCTTAAAGCTTTACAAGAAGGTAAGGATCCTAAACAGGTTTGTGACGAGTACTTTAAAATCCACACAGAGATTTATAAATGGTTTTTGTGCGAGCCTGATTGTTATGGCCGCACAAGCTCTGAGAAGAATCATGAAATCACGAAGCACATATTTTTAAAGCTTTACGAGAACGGGTTTATAAAGGAAGGTGTTTTAAAACAACCTTTTTGCAAGCATTGCAACATTGTGTTAGCTGATCGTTTTGTTATAGGCACTTGTCCTTATTGTGGTTATGAAAAAGCTAGGGGCGATCAATGCGATAATTGTGGAAAGCTTCTTGACCCTGAACAATTGTTAAACCCTAAATGCGCTATTTGCGGTTCTGAACCAGTTTTTAAAGAATTTAAACACTTGTTTTTAGACTTGCCTAAGTTGCAACCTTTGATTGAGTCTTGGTTTAACAAGAAGAAACAGTTCTGGAGTGAAAACGCTGTTAGCATTACCAAGGCTTGGCTTCAAGAAGGTTTAAAACCTAGGTGCATTACTAGAAATTTAAATTGGGGTGTGAAAGTTCCGCTACATGGTTTTGAAAACTTGGTGTTTTACTCTTGGTTTGACGCTCCTATCGGTTACATCAGCATTGTTGCTGAACACTTGCCTGATTGGCAGAAATGGTGGAAGAATCCTGAAGAAGTGTTGCTTGTTCAATTCATGGGTAAGGATAACATTCCTTTCCACACAGTCATGTTTCCTGGCATGCTTCTAGGCACTAAGGAAGGCTTTACAACGCTTGACGTGATTTCAGCTAACGAGTACTTAACTTATGAGGGGAGAAAGTTTAGTAAAAGCCTAAACATTGGCGTTTTCGGTGATTCGGTTATGAGTTTAAGGTTTAAGCCTGATGTTTGGAGGTTTTACTTAATGATTAACCGTCCTGAAAAGTCTGACTCAATGTTTACTTGGCAGGATTTCAAAGCTAGGATTAACAATGAACTCATAGCGAATTTCGCTAATCTTGCTTTTAGGATTACAAAATTCTTTTTTGAAAACCTTGAAGCAAGAACAAGCCTTGAATTGCAAGACTTGCAAGGTTTTGAAAGCGTTTTTCAAGAATATGACAGCTTGATTAAAAATTTAATATCTAGGTATGAGAATGCAATGTTTAACATGCAGTTAAGAAAGGCTTTGATAACTGCTTTAGAAGTTTCAAGCTTGGGTAACAAGTTGTTCCAAGATTTAAAACCTTGGGATTTGATAAAAAAGGATGTTGAGCTCACAAGGAAGGTTTTAACAAAGCTCTTAACACTTTTGCGAGATGTTAGTATTTTAATGTACCCCTTCATTCCAGGTATTTGCGAGCAGTTATGGGAACAGTTAAACATTAAAAAACAATCCTGGAGTGATTTGCAAAAACCTTTGCTAGATCATACCATTAACAAGCCAGAATTGCTTGTTGAAAAAATTTCAGATCAAGAAATTAAGGTTTTAAAACAACGCTTTTCAGGGGTTGAAAACCAAAAGCAAACTGGTTTAGGTTTAGAGAAACAAGGAGGTATAACTCATGGAGGTGTGAGCATGCAGGAAGTTAAAAATCCTTTTGCAAAGCTTGACTTGCGCGTTGCTAAAGTGGTTGAGGTAAAGCAACACCCGAATGCTGACAGGTTGTATGTCTTAACTATTGATCTTGGTTTTGAAAAAAGACAGCTCGTTGCTGGTTTGAAACAGTATTATAAGCCTGAACAATTGCAAGGTGAAAACAGTGTTATCATTGCTAATTTGAAACCTGCAAGGATTAGGGGTTTAACTTCTAACGGTATGTTGTTAGCTGTTGTTCCTGAATCTGATGGAAAGATTGTTGATGTAGGTATTTTAAAAGCTCCAAATTCTAAACCTGGAGATGTGGTGTTTGTTGAAGGTGTTAAGCCTGAACCTGCACAACAAGTTACTGTGCAGTTTTTTAAGTCTTTAAACATTGTTGGCAAGCAAGGCAGGGTTTTGTACAATGATAAGCCTTTACAAACAAGCACTGAGCTTGTGAGCATTGACAAGCAGTTAGAAGGACCTGTTTCTTAAGCCTTGAACATGTTAGGCATATTGTTAGGCACGTACAAGAAATAAGAAATATAAAAATAGAAAAATAAAAGGTTTTAATCTTTAGCCATTGTAAAGACAGCTCTCAAAGCAACAATAATTGTTGCTGGCACAAATATTGTTAGCAAGTTTGTCA
>JAGGZX010000055.1 GCA_021161785.1 Candidatus Woesearchaeota archaeon
ATCTAAGACATCTCCTTTCTTCTTGAATTTTAGCATAATATCCAACAAATCCTTATCTATCGGAAACCTGAATTTATAACCTTTTGAAAATACTTCTCTCTCAAAAAAATATTTTTCCTCATTCATTTTCAATTATTCTCTCTTTCATGCTTAAAAATCTTTTTAAATTTTTAATAATTCTTGATTTATCTAGTTGAGCTTGAGTTTTCCTTTTCTTATACATTGCTTGCGAAAAACTTTTTAAAACGTTTTCAACATCTTTTTTCTCATGAGTGATAATAAAAACCTTGATGCAGGGGTTAAAAAGCCGGAGCAGGAGCTTATTGAAGCTAGGTTGAAAAAGCTTGAAGCTTTAAAAGAGAAAAATATAAATCCCTATTCTTACAGGTTTGAGAAAAAATTTACTGCTAAACAAGTGTTAAACGCTGATCTTGGTTTTAAAGTAAAAACAGCTGGCAGGATTGTTGCTTTACGACGCTTGGGTGGTTCTGCTTTTGGACACTTACAAGATTTTACTGGTAAAGTTCAATTTATGATGCGTCGTGACGTGACAAACAATTATGAGTTGTTAAAACTTCTTGACTTGGGAGATTTTATTGGAGTTGAGGGAGAGATTTTCAAGACAAAAGCAGGGGAGAAAACAATTCTCGTTAAGCACTGGCAATTCCTTGCTAAAGCTTTGAAACCTTTGCCTGAAAAATTTCATGGTTTGAGAGATCCTGAATTGAAATACAGGAAGAGGTATCTTGATTTTATCACGAATCCTGAAAGCGTTGAACGCTTTTTAAAGCGTTTTGAAATTATTAACGCTTTTAGAGAATTTTTAACAAAAAAAGGTTTTGTAGAGTTTGAAACGCCAGTGTTGCAACCTGTTTATGGTGGTGCGAGTGCTAGGCCTTTCAAAACGTTCTTGCATGATTTGAAAATGGATGTTTATTTGAGGATTAGCCCTGAATTATATTTGAAGCGTTTAATCATCGGGGGTTTTGATAAAGTGTTTGAGATTGGTAAAAATTTTCGCAATGAAGGTATTGACAGAACTCACAATCCTGAATTTACGATGATGGAGTGTTATCAAGCTTATGCTGATTATAATGACATGATGCGCTTGGCAGAAGAATTGATAAGCTTTGTAGCTAAAAAAGTTGTTGGTAAAGCAAAAATTGAATATCAAGGCCTGGTTATAGATTTAACACCTCCTTGGAAGCGGTTAACAATAACTCAAGGTTTAAAGCAAGAAGGCGTTGATGTTGAAAGCGTTAGTGATGAGGAATTAAAAAAACTTTTAAAACAGCAAGGCATTGAAGTGCAGCCGTTTGTTAGAGGTAAAGCTATTGCCGAGTTGTTTGAAAAACTTGTACAGCCAAAGCTGATACAACCAACGTTTGTCATGGATCATCCTTTGCACACAACGCCTTTGTGCAAGCAGCACAGGGCTAACCCTTTATTAATTGAAAGGTTTGAACCAGTGATTGCTGGCATAGAAGTTGGCAATGCTTATTCCGAGCTTAACGATCCTTTAATGCAAGAAAAGCTTTTGAAACAACAAGCTTTCATGCTAAAAAAGGGTGATGAAACTGCAAATCCTTATGATAAGGATTTTGTTGAAGCTTTAATGCAGGGCATGCCTCCTTGCGGTGGTTTAGGCATTGGTATTGATCGCGTTGTAATGCTTTTAACAAATGCGCCTAGCATTAGAGATGTTATTGCCTTCCCATTCATGAAGCCTGATTAAATGCTGCGTTGAGAAGTTTTTAAAAGAATTTTAATCTTGTTCTGGTTGTGTTAAACGCATTATTGCTTCTGCTAAGTCGCCATTCGTTTCTTGTAAAGCTTTCCTAGCAGTTTCTTCATCTACATTTGCTTTTTCAGCTACAGTTTTAACATCTTCTTCTGTAAAGGCTTCAAGATTGGCTTGTAAAGGTCTTTCTTCAAACATGCCTGTTACTTGCAAGGTTTCAACGCCTTGAAACGTTACCTTTACAACGCTAGGGTTTTTTACAAGAATTTCTTTGTCAGGAAGTTTTATAATAACTTGTTCCGCAGGGATTTCTTCTTGTTTCATGCCGAGTTGTTTCATTAACTTGTTAATCTGCTTATTACTTACTGGTAGCATGCGAAACACCTAACACGAATTTTTAAACCTTAAAACACTGCGTGGAGCAATATTTCTAACAACACGATAACTGCTATGAGAACAACAACATGCATTGGTTGTAATTCAAGCTTTGTTTTAAACTCGTCAAAGTAGCGAGTAATGCCTGCTTGGCTTATCGGCACCCTGATCCTGTTGTCAACCATGGTTCTTGGTTATGCGTTCATATTTATAAATTTTTACAAAATTTTTTAAGGCGCGTCTAGCATTCCACCCCATTCAACAACTGTGAACCCTTTTCTTTCTAAAGCATGGATTTCTGGTTCTTCAATGTTCATGATTTCTGAAACTGGTTTGAAATATAAAATTATTCTTATCAACGTGTCTGGCTTTGGATTTATTGTTAAACCCAGATTTTCGTCTAAGAATTGTTTTTCAAAAACCTTGATCAAGTAATAATTTGACATTGGCAGTTGTTTCAGCCAATACGTTTTAAAGTCTGCAATTTCTTGTTCATTCAAACCCATTAATGCTAGGTGTTTGTCAAACCAGTGTTCAAGGTTTGAATACTTCACAATCCAACCCTTGCTTGGTAGTTGTAGTTTCGCATTGCTTGCTAGTGTTGCTTCATAAGCTAGGTAGTGATACTTACCATCAATCAATCCACCAAGGCTTGCTATAACGTTCCAACCATTATTGTATGGAGGGTTTGTCTTTGTTAAAAAACCGTTAATGTTTAGCTTGACTTCAACCTTGCTTGTTTTAACTGGATACAAGTATATTGCTGGCTTTTTAACGCCTGGCGGGAATGGCATGCCGTTACAAATGCTTGTTATTGTGTCAATCAATGTTCCAGTGCAGTTATACTTTTTTATTACTGACTCTGTCAAGCCATTCATTGTTAAAGCTTTCAATTCTTCAAAAGTTTTCACATTGCAAACAGCTGATTTGTTCTTCAGCCTTGATAAATGGTAAATGATTTGGGGGCAAGTGCTGCGTATTGAGCCAAGAATTGATTTTGAACCAGCAGTTTTCATGCTTTGCAAGTCAAGGATTTTGAAATACACTTCAAAACCATTGTTTAAAGGTTTAACAGTTATCATGCTTGTTTCAATTATTGACAAAGAATTAACTTCTTCAGTGATGATTAGTTGAGCATTATTACCGTTCAATACTTGTTGGTAAAGGCATTTGTAATCACTGCAATTTATGTTTTCAGACGGTTCAGGACCGAGTGGACCGGGTTCAGGGACTTCAGGCTTGACAACTCCAGGCTTAGCAATTTCTGGCTTTACAAAGCGTTGATAAGAAAGTATTATAACTGCAATGATTAAGAAGGCTAGAACAAGTTTTTCTAATACTTGCTGATTGTTTTTAATGTTTTTGTTTTTAACGCCTTTGCTCACGATTATGTTATGAAAATACTGGTTTATAAAATTTGTTGTCAAAGCAGTATTAATCAGTCTTGCTATCCTGCAAATCCGGGTTTAAGTATGCAACTCGGTTTAAGAATTCATCTATCCTGTTATTAACGCTTTCAATGCTTGAATTATTTCTTAACTTGTACAATGTTTTGAAA
>JAGGZX010000054.1 GCA_021161785.1 Candidatus Woesearchaeota archaeon
ACTTTTGTTTGAAAGCTTGTTTTAAAAAAAATTTATAAAAGGTTTAAAACACAATTGTTAAAGATTGAAGCAGACAAGCTTTGATTTGGAAAAAGAGGTGCCTAAAAAAGTTGGCATCACGTTAGTGTTGATAGTGCTACTCATAGCTCTAGGTTCTTGGATGCTGTACAAAGACTTTGGAGATTGGCGCAAAGCAACTTATGAAGCAATTTCTCTAGTAGTGCATATAAACCTCCCAACAACAAGCCATGCTGCTTGGAGTTTTGTTTTAAGCGTTTTAGGATCTGTGTTAGTGCTTTACATCATCATAACGCTTGTAGAACTTATTTATGAGGGCAGGTTGAAAAAGAATATTGAAGAGGTGAGAATCGTGAATGCTTTGAAAAAACTTGAAAACCACCACATCATTTGCGGCGGCGGAAGGGTGGGCAGGACTGTTGCTGAAGTTCTTGTTAAAGAGAAAAAGCCTTACGTTATCATAGAGCAAAATCATGAAACTGTTAAGCAGTTAAAAGATGAAGGTTTCCTAGTGTTGGAAGGCAGTTCTTTAGAAGAAGAGAATTTAAAGCTTGCAGGTATTAAGAAAGCAAAGGTTTTAGTTAGCTGCTTGAGAAGTGACGGTGATAACTTGTTACAAATAATGCTTGCTAGAGATTTAAACCCTGACATTAAAATTGTTGCAAGGGTTGAAGACCCTGCTTTGGCTAAAAAGTTTATCACTGCAGGCGCTGACGATGTAGTGTTGCTAGCAGTGATTGCTGGTAAGAAGATGGCAGAATCAGCTGTCAACATTTCTGGACATGGCTAACAGGCATTGCTAACGCTTTGCTTGTTTTAACAATGTTTTAGAAAATGGTTGTTGAAAACCTTGTTGAAACAAGAACTGCTGAGAAGCATCCTTGGAGGCTTATCCTGCTAGGAGCTCTCTACACAGTTATAGGTTGCTTTCTAGCAGTCTGGGTTTTTCAAAGCCATGCAAGCATTGTGTCAGTGTTTTTAACAACGCTAGCAGCTGTTCCTTTAATGTACAACGTTATAAAGTTTGAAGAGAGTAAAGACTTGCAAGACTTGGAAGAAAAATTTTTGATTAAAGAACATGGCAAGGCTTTGAAAGCATTCATAGCGTTATTCATTGGAATGACGTTAGCTTTTTCAACGATTTACATATTAATGCCAAGCCCTAAAGCTGACTTGTTATTCAAAGCGCAGCAAGAAACAATAAGCGCTATAAATTCTAAAGTTGTTGGTCAAAGCGTTAGCTTTACAAGCAATGCTTTTGTGAAGATCTTGTCTAACAATGTCAAGGTTTTATTGTTCGCTTTCTTGTTCAGCTTTTTGTATGGTTTTGGAGCGATTTTCATACTAACTTGGAACGCTAGCGTGATAGGCACAGCTATTGGTAACGTTGTGAAAGTTAAGATTATGAGCATTGCTTCAACAATGGGTGCTGTGAAGATTGCTAACTACTTTGCTGTAATCCCATTAGCTGTTTTGAGGTATGCTATTCACGGCGTTCCAGAAATACTTGCTTACTTCACAGCAGGACTTGCAGGCGGCATTGTAAGTGTAGCAGTCATAAGGCATGAGTGGGGTTCTAGAAAGTTTGAACACATAATTCTTGACAGCGCTGACTTGTTGTTGTTAAGCTTTGCGTTATTGTTAATAGCTGCTGTTTTAGAAGTGTTTGTAACGCCACTGGTGAGTTACTTGTAGTTAATTATACTTGCTCGTAAAACCTTGAAACTGGTTTAAAGTTTTTTAAAGCGTTTTTAAAAATCCTGGACGCACTTCAAAAACCAAGCCTTTAAGAATCATGTTGTTCAAAACGGTTTCAAAAACATTGTCTTCAATATTAATGCTTTGTTTTAAAACGTTTTTCAATTCTTGAACACTAACACCTGGGCCAGTGTCAAGCCTTGATAAAACGTCTAGAATTTTAAACTCTAAGCCTTGCCTTGTTTGAATGCTTTGATCTTGAGTGTTTTGATCTTTAACAGGTTCAATGCTTTCTGTACTGATTTTTAACTCATGCTTAACTGTGTGTTCAACTCTTTCTTGTTTAGTTTCTCGTTCACTTGTTTCTTGTTCATGATTTTCAACATGTTTTGATAATTCTTTGCTTAGCAATGATTCTTTTTCAAGCAGTGACTGCTTTCTATGTTCAAGCCAAGACTTTGAAATCTTTGTTAAAAACTCTCCTGACAAGTAATTACCTTCAAAACTCTTTCTAACCCTGCCAATGACTTGCACGCAATCACCAGTGCTTGCTTTTAACAATTGCTGCTTTGGCAAGAATCGCACAGTGATTGTTCCAGTCCCGTCATCTAACACAATAGTTGATTCGTCTTTAAAAACAACTATGCCTATAATGTTAACTCTGAAAGCGTTTCCAAAAACTGTTCTTGCAAAGCTAGGTTTGTCAGGTTCTTGAACAATTTCAGAGTTTAAAACATGCTTTATTAACAATTGCTTAGCTGCAGGAATAAGTTGTTGCTTACTGCTTGTAATGCTTGTAACTTGTGCATTGTTTGAATTATTACTTGTATTTGCTTCGTTTGTTCCAAAGTTTTGGATCATTAAAGCATTAGTTGTTGTTAGTGTTTTTAAATGTTTTAATCCCAGCCCCTTTGTTTCGCTTGGAAATGTTTTTGAAATTTTTTTGTTGTAAGGCATATATATTTATTTTCTATATTGAAAAAAATTGTTTATAATTAATAATAAATAAGCTCCACAAGAAATCAAGGGGTGTGTATGGTTTTGCAAACCATGCTTTTAAAGAAATAAAAATTTTTAAACACTAACGATTTCCAATGGAAAAATGGCTTTGAAAAACATTTTTGAAAAAATCATTTCTTCAGGAAGCATTTTTAACAACAAGCAAGTGTTACAAGCAAATCACTACCCTTCAAAAATACTTCACAGGCAAGAACAAATACAAGAAATAGCTCAAACACTAGCACCTGCTTTAAAACTAGAAAAGCCTAGCAACTTGTTCATTTACGGAAAGCCAGGCACTGGCAAAACGCTTTGCTCAAAACATGTTGCTCTAGAACTTCAAGAATTTGCAAACCAAAAACACAAGCCAGTGAAAACGCTTTACATTAACTGCAAGCTTCGCAAAGTTTCAGACACTGAGTACAGAATGCTAGCTTTCATGATAAAACAAGCAGGTTTTAAAGTGCCAGCAACTGGCTTGCCTACAGACGAGCTTTACAACATGTTCTTCAAAATCATTGACAAGAAGAAACAATTATTAATAATCATTCTAGACGAGATTGACAACCTTGTGAAAAAAGCTGGTGACGAAATACTTTACAACCTAACAAGGATCAACACAGAGCTTTCAAAAGCTCAAATCAGCATTGTAGGCATTAGCAATGATTTAAGGTTTGAAGAACTCTTAGACGCAAGAGTTAAAAGCTCTCTGTCAGAAGAAGAGATCGTGTTCCCACCTTACAATGCTTTAGAATTGCAAGACATTCTTCAAGAAAGAGCTTTAAAAGCTTTCAAGAAAGGAGTTTTACAGCAAGGAGTGATTCAAAAAATAGCAGCTATCGCAGCTCAAGGTTACGGAGACGCTAGGAAAGCTATTGAACTGTTACGCGTAGCTGGAGAGATCGCTGAGCGCGAGTACAGTGCTAAGGTAACGCTACAACACGTTGACAAGGCAGAGCGTAAAATAGAGCACGACACTATTGTTCAAGCAATAAAAGCTCAGCCAAAGCAAGGGCAAGCAGTGCTTTACAGCATGTTACTGCTTGACAAGCAACATTCAAAAACATTCTACACTGGAGATGTTTACAGTGTTTACAAGCAGTTATGCTTGAAAACTGGTTTGAGACCTTTAACCCAGCGCAGAGTTTCAGACATTATTGCAGAGTTTGACTTGCTAGGCCTTATCAACGCGAGAGTTATTAGCAAGGGACGTTACGGCAGGACTAGGGACATAACAATTGACTTGAATGAAGGTTTAAAAAAGGAATTGTTAAACCTGCTGGCTAGAGAGCTAGGCTTTTAAAAACATTCAGGCTTTAAAAAATGATGAGTAATGAACAATTAGCAAGCACTGTTTTCAAAGCATTTCTAAAACACAAGTTACTGCCAAGCCCAGAGTTAATGTCAAGCATTACAGAACAGTTAAGACAAAACACTACAAGCATTGACAACGTTGAAGAATTACTAAACATTTACGCGCGAACAGTTAAGGACAAGTCAGTAATTGTTTTTAAAGAATTGTTTTCAAAACAATTGATTACTCAGCCGGCAAGTGAAAACATTGACTGGCACCATTTTGAACAATTAAAATTCCTAGCTGACAAAGGCCAAGCAAAGCCTTTTGAAAAAGCTTTAAACGATTTAAAAGCCAAGTTACAACCAGAAAGCCAAGACTTGGTAATAGAGAAGGCTTACAAGAAAAAGCCTTGCGAGCGCAATTTTGAACACTTCACAGCTTACTACTTGAACAGGTATAAGTTCTTGTCAAACATTTTAAGAACGAGAGATGATTCTAAAATTTACAGCATTTCAAGAGTTTTAAAATCAAAGCCTGAAGGCTTGGTAAGCATTATAGGCATGGTTGTTGACAAGCAACACACAAGGAATAACAACTTGTTATTCATACTGGATGATCCTACTGGTAGCTTGTCAATGATTGTTACTAACGCTGACAAAGAATTGTTTAGCCAAGCAGTAAACATAAACCTTGACGAAGTAATCCTTGTCACTGGCATTTTAACAAGGAATAAAGCTTTAATAGCTTCAAAAATCTTGCTACCAAGCTTTCCTGAAAAACAATTAACAAGGCTGGAGCAAGAAAGCTATATAGCCTTTATAGGAGACACTCACTTTGGCAGTAAACTGTTTTTAAAACAAGAATTTTCAAACTTTTTAAGATGGATAAATCAAGAGACTGGTAGTGAAGAGCAAAAACTCATAGCTTCAAAAGTTAAATGGATTGTAATAACTGGAGACTTGGTTGAAGGCGTTGGCATTTACCCAAACCAAGAGGAAGAATTAACAATTAAAGACATTTACGAACAATACAACGAAGCAGCGAGATGGCTTGAACGCATCCCAAAGCATGTAAAGATTTTAATAATCCCTGGCAACCATGACGCTGTGCGCATTGAAGAACCTCAACCGCCAATACCTAAAAAATATGCTTCCAAGCTTTACGAGTTAGAAAACATTGTAATGCTTCCAAACCCTTCATGGGTTCGCGTTGGAGGTGTTAAAGGCTTGTTAATACTCTTATACCATGGTTTTAGCATGCCTTACTATGCAGACCAGGTTGAAACTATTCGCCAAGCAGGCGGTCAGAAACGGCCAGACTTGATAATGCAGTACTTGCTAGAGAGGCGTCACTTAGCACCAAGCCATAATAGCAACTTGTACATTCCAGACCCTGAAGAAGACCCTTTGTTAATAACAAAGATTCCAGACTTGTTCGTTACAGGACACATCCACAGAGTTTCAGCAACGAATTATAAAAACGTAACATTAATCAATAGCAGTTGTTGGACTAGGAAGAGTAAAGATCAAGAACGTAGGGGTTTAGAACCACAACCAGGCAGGGTTATACTCGTAAACACGAAATCTAGAGATATAAAGATTTTAAACTTTTACCAAGGTGATTAACGTGAAACAACACGTGATTAACGCTTTCAAACTGTTAGCAAATCCTAAGAAAGGTTTTGAATCTTATTTTAAAAAACCTTTAGATGTAACGCTTTCACAATATTTTTCTTTATTGCTACTTTCTTCAATTCTTGCTTTTGCAAGTGTTTTCTTGTTAAGGCTTGCAAAATCTTTTTACTACCACTTCTTCAAAAAAGCAAGTGTTAACTATTGGGGTGTTTTAAACCTTGCAGGATCAACAGCTGTTTCAGTGTTCTTCCTATACTTGTTCCTAGGCACTTTCGTAATGTTTGTTTTAAACATTGTTTTATACTTCATTTTTAAACGATTAGGCTTTGTTAACGTTTTAAAATTAAGCTTGTTGTCTTACACTCCAATACTGGTTTTCGGCTGGATACCTGTAATGAATTACTCGCTAACGATTTGGGCTGCGTTCTTATTCATCACTGGTTTGAAAGCGTTTAAAAACTTGCAAAGCTTTAAAAAGCGTTGACCAAGAAATTTTAAGCCAGTGCTTAGTTCACTTTCTCCCACTTGTTAAGCCTTACAGGTTTAAACAATTCTGGAATGTTAATCACGTAAATAATCATGATCACGAACCAGTACGGGAACATGAAGCTTAAAGGAATCACATGCCAAACGTCTAGCTTTTTGTCATACTTCGCGATAGCTATGAAGTACAAAGGGTAGGATAGCAGAGTAGCCATTAAAGACACTAAGTTGTAATGCGTTAACGGCACAGAACCAATGATTATGCCGTAAACCCATCTAGCAACGCCTACAATGGAAAACCATTCAAAGAAATACTTTAAAACTTGCAAGTTGAAAACAATGTTTTTCAACAAGAAGTACTTCACATAACCAGTTATGATCTGGCTTGAAATGAAAAAACCCATGACTAACGCTTGCACATACCAGAAAATTGCTAATGGCAAAGTGTAATAATCAATGACATGCTTTCCTAAGCGTAAATGTTTTTTTAAGACATGAATCCATCCCCTTGCAAACCTTGTTCTTTGCTTGAGAAATCCTTTAACACTTACAGGCATGTTGGTTTCTGTAACAGCGTCTTCTGCAACGAGAACTTTAAACCCTTTACGAACAAGCTTTACTGCAATGTCAACGTCTTCTAAAAAACCTTTACTTCCAAAACCTTTAACTTGTAACAATGCTTGCTTTTTATAAACGCTTAACGGTCCAGGCGTTGTTATGTTAGCATTGATTTTTGAAAAAAAACTTCTCAACAAGTTATTGTACAATTGTTCAATGTGCAGCCACATGCCAATAAATTTTTTACGATTCCTAACCTTTACAATCGCGCAAACACCAGCAACGTTTTCATCAACAAAGTATTTCGCAATGGTTTGCAAAGCGTTCTTGTGAATAACACTGTCAGCGTCAACAACAGCTACTAGTTCATGCTTTGCATGTTTCAACCCTAGGTTTAAAGAATTAGCTTTGCCAGAGTGTTGCTTGTTGTTCAAAATAAGAATTTCTGTGCTTGCTTTTTTATTAGCAAAGCTTTTTTCAAAACGTTTTTTAAACTCCTTAGCAATGCTCAACGTGTTGTCAGTGCTTGCGTCGTTAATAACAATGACTTGTTTCAAGCCTTGAAACCTTGCGTTCACAACTGCTTGCAATGTTTGTTTTAAATAACGCTCCTCGTTACGAGCAGGTATTAAAATTGTTATGCCTTTAAACCTTGGCTTTCCAGTTAAGCGTTTATGCTTTTTCAACATTAAAAAATAGTAAGAAATAATGATTATCAAGAAAACCCATTCAACGATTATTGCTAACCTGTTAAGCAAATCGTTAAGCGTTAAAACCATTTTTTAATTGTGAATTGCGATTCATTGCTTCACGTACTGCTTTGCATACTTGTCACCAACTTTTGGAGTTCTATACCATAACAACTTCTTGTTAGCAAACGCTAAAACCACTGCTAAACTGTTAAACACTGCAAGCACCAAGCCCATGACAATCGTTGATAATGCTAGCTTTCCAAACTCTTTAACCTTGCCCTCGTTTTTTAAAGTCACAAAACCTGCTATTAAAAATCCAGAACTAACACTAAACCTTGCTATGAACGTTGCTAAGTCTTTAATCTTGAAAGGTTGAGGCTCGCCAACAAACCAGCCTAGCATTCCGAAAACAGTCATTAAAACAACGAAAGGGTAGCCAACGCTTGCAGCTCCGTTAAACGTTATCGCTAATTTTTGCGCAATGCTAAGCTTTTTTGAACGCCAAACTTTTCTGAAGTTTTCACACAACACGCGAACCCAGCCATAAGTCCAACGCATTTGCTGCTTTATAAAATCTTCAATCTTTTCAGGCACTTCACTCTTAACTTTTAAAGGAACGTAAACAGTTTTATATCCTTGCATTAAAAGCTTAACACTCAAATCAGCGTCTTCTGTCAAGCTTTTAGCATTCCAACCCCCAACCTTTTCAATAGCTTCACGCTTTAAAGCACCTCCAGTGCCGCAGAAGAAAACAGCGTTTATCTTATTGTATAAAGGCATCATCACAGAGTGAAAAACCATTAGCAAAAACCCTGCAAACCTTGAAACAATGTTCTTATCCATGTTTAGAAAGTCTTGCCTTGCTTGCACAATAGCAACTTTGGGATCGTTAATCATTGGTTTTAAAATTTTCTTCAAGAAATTCTTTGGAGGAATCCAGTCAGAGTCAAAGATAACGATAACTTCGCCTTTAGCTTTTTTCATGCCAACTTGTAAAGCTCCTGGCTTGTAGCCTTGCCTGTTATCCCTGTGAATGTATATCAATCCATGTTTTTGACTGAAAGCTTTTAAAGCGCTAGCAATGCTTTCCTTGCTGCTGTCGTCTAAAACCATTATTTCGTAACGGTTTTTAGGATAGTCAAGTTTTAAACAATGTTTTAAACACCTCAAAGCTATGAGGTCGTTGTAAACAGGAATCATTACTGTAACGAAAGGTGTTTTTTCCAAAGTTTTCGCTTTCAAAACTGCTTTGGAATGTTTTTCAAAGTTTTTACGCATAGCCACGCGGGTGACAGCCATTAAAAAAAAGATTATTGAAAAAAACACGACAGGTATTAACGACAAGTTGTAAAGCATTATTGAAGCATCATAAGCATCCATGAAACACCCCCTAAACCCCTCTTTTCAAAATTTCAAGCTTTTCTTGAAGTGTCAGGTTTTTCAAAAAACCCTAACCTTAACAAGACATTGTAAACAGCTTTATTAAATTTTTTCTTTGAAGGAACGCCAACTAGTACAACATTGTCAACGCCGTTAATGCCTATGTATGTTATCGGGTATTCAACAACGCCTAGTTTTAAAGCTTGTTCTTGATCTCTCAAGATTTCAAGCTTTGCAACTTCTAAACATTTTTGAACGTTTATTGTCTTGTTAAACTTTTCTTTAAACTTTAATGCAAAGCTTTCAACGTTGTTATCATACAAAGCGTTGTAAAACCAGTAAGTGTCATTAACCTCTTTGCTTAAACATTTCAACAACACTGTTTTAGCTATTTCCTTGTTTTGCTCTTGGAAATCCTTGTTGTTAAGCACTGTTTTGTGACAATACCTTACAACGCCTTTCCTGACATAGTAATCAATGGCTGGGTAAATGTTTCTAGCAAATTCTTTGCAAGCGTCACAGTCAAACCTTGTGAACGTTACAATGCTAACACTAGCGTTTTCTTTTCCGAAACATGAATCTTCAACGCTTGGGTTGCGAGCAGGTTTTAACAAAACATTCTCGGCTTGGGTTTTTAAAACAGGGTTTTCTAAGAATGCTGGCTTTGCAATTTTTAAAACATTGAGAACTGTTAAGAAGTACAAGCTAGAAACAATTATCAAAACAGCAAAGCTCAATAATAAAACCTTAGCTTTCATTGTTAATCCTTGCTTGTTTTTTTGAACGCGCATATTTAGTTAAGGCTTTGCTTTTCAAGCATTCTTTCTAAATACTTGTCCATCAAAGCTTTTTGCACAGTGTTGTTCAACTCGTTAATAGAGAACAACCTTCCTTGAAGCACTTGGTCATCAACAATCAAGGCTGGGGTGCTTTTAATATTGTAATATTTCAACACAAGGTTTAAAGCTGGCAGTTCAACATCTTTATCAATCGTGAACACCATTAGTTCAGAGCCTTGTTTTTGAACAATTGTTTTAAACTCGTCCAAAACTTGGCCTTGACTCACGCACTGACTGCAATTCTTTGAGTAAAAATAAAGTAAGGGTATTATCGTGGTGTTGCAATTGTTAAAACTTTCACTAGCAATGATCCAAGCTTTTAGTGATATGTAAGCATAACTCTTTTTTAGTTCTAAGTATTCCTTGCTAGGGTTTTTAATGCTTTGATCGTAAGCTTCAATCCTGTAAGGCAGCTTCCTCCAAAACAAGCTTAACTCTTGTCTAATGTTGTCCATGTTCCATTCTAAAGCTTTACAACTATCTTTCTCTCCGACAAGTTTTAAGAATGATTCTTCTAGCTGTAAGTTCTCAATGTTTGTTTTTACAATGTTCACGTATTCTTGTAACAAGTAAATGTCTTTGTTAACCTTTCTTTCTAAAACCTTGTTAGCGTACAAGCCGCTGATAACGCCTGCACTGTAAAGCAGTAAAGCAGTGATGACCGTTATTATGTAAATGCCCTTATTTCTATTTCTTTTTTTAACCATTCTTTGTGGTTGTTGTTTTTAAACATTTATAAATGCTTGCATTAAAAAAAGTTTTTTGCTAACGTTTTAAAGAATTGACACTTTTTTAAAAAACTAAAAAATTAAGAAAATATTAAAAAATTGTCAAGCCAGTCAAAATTTTTTAAAGGTTTCAAACCGTTTTATATTGCTCCTTTCTTTTTTAAAAGCCAGACAATAATCGCTATTATCACTATAATCACTATCACTCCGCCAACGATTACTGGCGTGCTCATCGTATCACCTCCAAACAGTTTTTAACTTTTCAGCTTTCAAAAAGCTTTCCAATTGTTTTTTCAACTTTGAAGCGCTAGCCAATGTTTTCGTGTTGAGCGTTAACAACTGCTCGTTAATCTTTGATAGTAAAACAAAACTCTTCTTTAACAATGCATACTCTCTAACCATGTTTTCCAAACATTTCTTTAAACCATGGTCCTTGATTAGGGGTATTGATTGGTTTAACTCTTTAACGAGTTTAGTGTTTTCTTGAAGGAATGCTTGTATCATCTTGTTAAAACCTTTTATCAGCGAGCTTGTTGTTCCGTAGTATAAGTACCTGCCCTTCCTGTTGATCTCTACCAATCCTAGCTTTGCAAGTTTTTTCAAGCTTCTGCTTACCAAGCCTCTGCTGTATTGCGTGCCTTTCTCTATTTCTTCTTGGCGTAAAGGTTTTTGTTTTAACAGCAAGAAACCCCAAACTCTGCCCAGGGGTTCTCCAAAACCCCACTGCTTTGTTAAGCTTCCTGTAAACTTTAATATTTTTTTAATCTCCTTACGTGCGCTTTGCCTTTTCATTTTACTTTTCATTATTAATTTCAAAAAGTTTATTTTTTACTAAAAAGTAAAATTTTTAATTTTTTAAAACACAACAAGTATTTAAATTTTTCGCTTTATATTGTTTTCTAATTCT
>JAGGZX010000082.1 GCA_021161785.1 Candidatus Woesearchaeota archaeon
TATTTAAATAACACAGCACTAAGACTTCTTTATGGCAGACATAGATGAAATTAAAAAACAAGTACAGAATAGAAGGACTATGTATGAAAACTTTTTACGAACCATAGAAGCACATCAGATAAAAGCTTATACAGAAGCACTTAAGGCAGTGCCTAAAGATAAAGATGGCAACTATGATTTTTCTAAGTTAAAAGATCCAAAAGTTAGAGAGGCCTTTGTTAATAAAATGGTTAACGTATTTGACGAGATAGGAAAAGAATTCCTTGGAGCTAAACCTCAAACCGAGTATGCAAAAGAGATCATAAGGAATGCTATTGGACTAACACGAGATGAATTAAATAATTATGTGACAGAATTACAAGACCACTACAGTTTAGACCAACATAGAAAAGCCATGAATAAAACTTTAGAAAAGTTAAGGAATGTAATACATACACCAACACTATATAAAGATATTAATCTTTCAAGTCCAGAAATAGCAAGATATCTTGACATAAAACCAACACAACTAGCTGATGTAGAAAAATACCCTGACAAAAAAGATCAAGTATTAAGCATGCTTCTGAGTAAACTAGAGCAGGAAGAAGCATTTGAAAGAGTTAAAGAAAGATATTTCCCTCAAGAAACAAACACTAAATACAAGAAAGCAGCTTAAACGTTCTTCTTTTAACTTTTTTAACTTTTTAACACGTTTTTAAAATATTTAAAAATCGTTTTTCTTTCCACTAATTCATGAACGCGTTGATCTTAGCATTGCTTTTGAATTATTCTGGAATTCAAAGCTTTAACGTTAAATTTAGCGTTCAACAAGAAGTTAAGCGTTTAGAACAAGCATTGATTGCGGAAATACCTTTTAAAAAGCAAAGCATTGTCCAAGCGTTTAACGATTCAAGGTTTAAAATTGATTTAAACGAGAGGAAGCGTAAGAGAAAGGCTTACAATGCTTTAACGCTTGAAGATTATTTAAAACTCCCAGCTTTTAGTGATGAAGGACTAAACATTGGCATTCAATTTTTAAAGGAAAACAAGGCAACGCTTGCAAGCGTTGAAAAATCTTACAATGTTTCAAGGTTTGACATAGCAGCTATCATTGGCTTAGAAACGCTTTACGGAGCTTTCACTGGCAATTACTATGTTCTCAACCAGTACGTTGAAGAATACTTGTTAAGCCCTCCTAATCGCAAGCAAAACGTTTTGAAAGCATTAAAGACTTGTTCTTGCTAGGGTTAAATCCTTACACTAAAAGCTCTTTCGCTGGATGCATTGGCTTGCCACAATTCAGAGTTGAAAACATTAAGCGTTACGGCGTTGACGGTAACAATGACGGCGTTATAGACCTTTTTAACGCTAAGGATGCTATTTTCAGTGTTGCAAACTTTTTATCAAAGCATGGATACACCAAGAACAGGGATAAAGCAATACATGCTTATAACCCAAGCAAAGCTTACGTTAAAGCTGTGAAGATACTTGCAAAGAGATTGCAAGAATAGTAGCGCCCCTGCCGGGATTTGAACCCGGGTTTCAAGGTCCGCAACCTTGCGTCCTATCCAGGCTAGACTACAGGGGCTTATCAAATGACTTATCAATCTGCTAAGCATAGGTTTAAGCTTTCCATTTAATAATTTTCGTGTCCCTAGGCTTTAACTTGACTGTTTTATGCTTAGAAGATCGTTTAATAATAGTTGTCACTGGTTTAAAACTTAAATTGCTAACTATTAACAACCATTCACGCTTAGGCTTTTGTTTAGACTCAAGCCATGAAACATATGCTTGTGAACAATCCTTTTCAAACTCTAAACTTAAAAATTGTTTTACAATGCTGTAAGGTTTTAAAACCTTGAAAGCATTTTCAGAGCTTAACAGCCAAGCAATTTGTTCTAAAGGAGGCACTAACTCCAAATTTTTAAGCTTCGGCTTTGATAATAATTTTCTAAGCCAAACCTTCCAGTCAAGACTAGCAACTACTCTAACATTGTTGGCAAGGCTTTCAACTATTGACAAATCGTTAAGCTTAGGAGCTATGACTAGTTTATAATTTCTAGCTTGGTTTACAGATGTTACTAAGTCAATGCTTGGCAGCCCTATCCTGCGCAAGTAGTGATAAACTTCTATGTAAGGCCTAGCCATGTATAAAGCGTCTTTAAACCTGCCCCTATCAACATCTACAACTCTTGGCAGTAATATTGCAACGTCTGGTTTTGGACGTTTAAATCTTTCAACAATTGATAACATTTTTGAAAACTTTTTAACAACCCTAGCTATAGGCTTAGGTTTACTGCCTTGGTAGAGTCCAAACTTTCTCTCAAAACCATACTTGTTGTAAGGGTGTTCTCTCGCTGTGACGTCATTCAAAGTCCAGAAGCTTACTCCCAAGAAATCTTTGTCAGCATAGAACGGTAGCAAGCCTAGCAACACGTGTTGAAAATTTTTAACACTGCTTGAACGCTTAAAAACTTTCCAGTCACTAACGCCTAGTTCTTGAAGGTACACCTTTCTACCTTGCTTAGGCATGGATAGTAAGAATTCAGCTTCAGCAAGGTCTAGATCAGGCCTAGACATTCCAACGCTAGAAAAATTTCTTAAAGGATAGTAAGACCTGTAAATCCAGTAGTAATGATATGATATTACGTCAATGTCTAACTCCCAAGGTATGAACGCGTGGGGGAATATGTAATTACTAGCCAGGCCAATAGTTACTGGTTTGTTCTTAACGCAACTTCTTAAAGTTTTAACCCAAGCCTTTGCTTGAATTCTTGAAACATGATTGTAGCTAGGAAATAATGGAAACCTGTACCAGTCTGGCTCGTTGAACAAGTCTATCATGTCTATGCATGCATTCTCGTCAAGCATTCTTAATAGTTTTTTCTGACACTTAACATTCTCCTTGTCACTGAAGAAGTTAGTGTTTTTCAAGTAAAAATTCTTACCACTCAACGCTATGGCGAAAGCAATGACTTCAACAAAAAAACCTTCCTGCTTTGCAACGCAGACAAGTTTGTTGTAATGCTCTAACAATTCCAAGTCAAGACTGCCGTCAGGCTTAACAACACCCACTAAGGGAATTCTCAAAGCATTCACGTTTAAACTCTTAGCTTTTGCAATGTCTTTTCTAAACTCTTGCAAGCTTATGCTTGGCAAATAATTAATGCCTTTCACTGGCACATAATTCACGCCTAGAAGCTTTTTAAAATTTTTATTACCGGGTTTCAAACCCATTTTGTCTTATCCTCAACCAACTCCCAAGGGTAGACAATCCAAGCATTCGTTGGTTTAGCATAATAATCAGGCTTGTGCTTGCAAATCTTTGGCTTTACATGCAATGTCGCTGTTTTAACTGTTAAAGCGCCTTTAGCTTTCAAATACTTTTCAATAAATTTTAAAGTGTCTCCAGTGTCTGCAATGTCGTCAACAACTAACACTTTCTTACCCTTAACACTCAACCCTAAGCGCTCTGTCAGTTTTACGCTAGTCTTCTTATTAACTGCTTCATAACTCTTAACGCCAATACTTGCAAGTGTTGTTAATTGCAACTCGTCAGCTATAAACCTTGCAGGCACCCAACCACCTCTTGACAAGCCAATAATCAAGTCTGGCTTGTAACCATCTTTAATTATTGCTTTAGCCAAGGCTTTACACATATTAACAACTTGTCTAAGCGTTACATACTTCTTCATGGTTCTTACCTCCTCTTTTCATGGACCGGCCGGGATTTGAACCCGGAGCCTCTGCCGTGCGAGGGCAGCGCTCTACCAGGTTGAGCTACCGGCCCTTAACAAGGCTCACCAGTAAAGCCATTATAACTCCTAAAAGTAATGCAGAGTAATTTATAAGCGTTTCACACTTTCCTTTCTTAACAACAGGTTTTAAAAAACTGTACAACACCATGCTAAGCATTGGAAGCGCTGCTAATGCTTGGTCAACACTTATTAAAAACCCGAACAAGGCGTAAGGGTTTAAAAACCATGCAGCAATGCTTAACAACACTATCAAAACAATGGTTAATGCTTGTTGAACGTTTTTAAAACAAACCATTGCAATGCTAGTTATAACAAAAACTTTGTAAAACGCTTTCAAAACCTTTCTCTCATCAACAAGTTCTTGTTTTTCAACAAGCTGCTTAGCTGTCATGCTAATCGCAAAGCTTAACGTTGCTATAACAATGTTTGTTAAAACGTTTAAAAATGCTTTGTGCATAGTTTAAGTTTTTTTGAAAATCTTTAAATAGTTTTTTAAACTCCTTGCATTTACCTTTAAAAATGGTTGCAAACAACAATGATAAAGAAACTAGTAAGCAAGATAGTGTGCAAGAAACCATTGCTAAGTCTAGCTTTGTAGAGCTTGACTACACAGGGTTTGCTGACGGACAAGTCTTTGACACAACACTGCCTGAAGTTGCTAGGCAGAACAATTTAACTTCTAACCCTGAAACTTTAAAACCGTTAATAGTGCCTGTTGGTTTTCAATACTTGCTAACAGGCTTGGACGAGTTTTTAATAGGAAAAACATTGGGAGAGTTTAAAGTATCAATCCCTCCAGAAAAAGCGTTTGGCGATAAAAAGCCTGAATTGTTAAAGCTTTACTCTCTGTCATCTTTCAAATCTTTCAACATAAAACCAGAACCTGGCTTGCAAGTAAACATTGACGGTTTTCTAGGCGTTGTGAAGCAAGTAGGGTCTGGCCGCGTCTTAGTTGATTTCAACCACCCACTAGCTGGGAAGCCAATCACTTATGAATTAAAAGTGAAGCGCTTCGTAACTGATAATAATGAAAAACTCGCTGCATTAATAAACCTTCACGGCCTTGAAGCGTTAACAAAAAATTTTAAAATTGAAAACAATGAAGCTTTAATAGTTTTTAACAAAGCATCTTTAGAAAACCTTAACAAAGCTTTTGAAAGTTTTAATGATAAAGAATTGCTAAGCCACTTGCTTGAAAACCCTGAGATTGCTTTGTTTTCAAAGCGTGTGAAAGAGTTGTTAAGCCTAACACCAAAGTTTGAAATTGCTTAAAACTTTAAAAACTTTAATAACTATCTTGCAATAACAAAAAACAAGTTTGAAAGGCAAAAAATTTAAATAATCCAATCTCAAGCTTTTAAAAACAGTTAAAAACAAGCTGGGAGGGGTGTTATGCATGGATTCAGTTATTGCTTCTGCAAAGGAAAGAGCTAAAATATCACTCATCAAGCAAGAAGTTAAGGGTAACAACCCTATTGATGCTGAGCTAGAGGAAATTCTTTCAAGACAGAAAGCTAAAATCAAAGTTATAGGCACTGGAGGCGCTGGCAACAACACTGTTAACAGAATGGCAGAGGTCGGCATTAAAGGCGTTGAATTCATAGCTGTAAACACTGACGCGCAAGACTTGCTGTACACAACAGCTGACAGGAAAGTGCTTTTGGGTAAAGACTTAACCCGCGGCTTAGGAGCTGGCAGCATTCCTAAAATCGGTGAAGAAGCTGCTCGCGAGTCAGAACACGAGTTAAAACAATGCATTGAAGGCGCTGACTTGGTATTCATTACTTGCGGCTTGGGAGGTGGCACTGGAACTGGTTCAGCACCAGTAATTGCTGAAGTTGCTAAAAAACTTGGAGCTTTAACCATAGCCATTGTCACGCTACCATTCTCAATGGAAGGCCGCCGCCGCATGGACAATGCATTAATGGGTTTGGAAAAACTAGAAGCAGTTGTTGACACACTCATAGTAATACCTAACGACAAGCTTTTAGAACTAGCTCCAGACTTGCCATTGCACACAGCTTTCAAAGTAGCTGATGAAATCCTTACAAACGCTGTGAAAGGCGTTGCAGAGTTAATAACAAGGCCAGGGCTTGTAAACCTAGACTTTGCAGACATAAAAGCAGTCATGGGTAAGGGAGGCGTTGCACTAATAGGCATGGGTGAAAGCGACACTGAAAACAGGGCTGTAGAAGCAGTTGAGAAAGCTGTGAGTAACCCATTGCTTAACGTTGACATTCACGGAGCTGAAGGAGCTTTAATCAACGTTGCTGGAGGTCCAGACATGACTTTGGAAGAAGCTAAAAAAGTTGTTGAAACAGTTTCTGAAAAGCTTGACGAGGATGCAAAGCTTATCTGGGGAGCTCAAATAACGCCAGACCTTGAAGGCACGATAAGGGTTTTACTCATTGTCACAGGTGTTAAGAGCTCTCAAATCACTGGCAGGGTTAGAAAAGCAGAGGTTAAAGAAGCTATTGAGGACGAGTTAGGCATAGAGTTTATTGGCTAGCATTATTTAGCGGTTGCTTTCAAAATGGGGTTGAAATCATTCTTTCAAGGCTCTGTAAGGGGCTTAAAGCTTACGA
>JAGGZX010000089.1 GCA_021161785.1 Candidatus Woesearchaeota archaeon
ACTTTTAAGTGTTAAACATTGTCTCTTTTAAAAATATTTTTATAAAAAACTCATGAAACATTTTGTGTTATCAAAGATTTGCTGTGCATGCTGGAAATCTTCTAGTTTTCAAGAGGTAACGCTTTTAAAAAGTCTCTTTTTAAATATTTTTTAAAATGTTTTTACAAAGCCATGGTTCAAGGCTTAAACACAAGGTTAGAAAAACATTTTTTAAGCTAAGCCTAGGCATAGCTTACACCTTAGCAGCAATGTACATTGGCGATAAGTTAGATGTTAAGAGAAGGTTTGTAAACCCAGTTATTTATTACAGGTTGCAAGCAGAGAAAGGATTTCCAGAAGACCCTGACAACTGGGTTTTAGAAACAATTGTGAATGAAAAACATCATAGAGAGTTATACTTGAAAAATGAAAAGACAGGACTCAAGGTAAGAGTTAATGATAACGGAACTGCAGGTTCTTTGAGAGACATTGTTAAAGCAAACATTGACGATTACACAATGCATGTTGAGAAGAAATTTGGAGGTTTCAAACAAGACGTTAAGGAAAGCATTGACGATAAGTTGAAAGATTTAAAGCCAGACGCGCATGAAAAACTAAGCCTAGGCTTGCATTATTTTAAACTTAAATCCCAACGCTTAATGCAGAGCATTAAAAACAAAGCTATACGCAATTACAACAAGTTTATTGACAAGCTGAAAATACATAAAGAATAACTCTTGAAATTTTTTAAACCATGCAAAGCATTTCAAGGTGAAACAATGGTTGTTAACAAGGTTTGGAATTTTTACAAGAAATTGCTCAAAGTTTCAATCATGGCTTTGATGAGCTATTTTTTAATCAAGGGTTGTAAAGAAACGCTTTTCGGAAACCAAAACATGCAAGGTTATGAGCATAAAACAAGTTGTTTAGAAGAAAAAGTTTTGACAGACCCGTTTTTGAAAAGCTTTTCCATGCAAGAACAGTTCATGCAATTTCAAGACTTTAACATTAAACCATTACGAGAAAGCATTTTCAATTATTTAAACTACAACCAGGACAAGCACTATTTTTAAACTGTTTCAAAAAATTTTTAATTAATCAAAATGGTTTTGCCTAACCAGTTTCTTCACCAAACTCATAAGCCTTGTGTGCGTCTTTGAAGATTTAATATCTTCAAAAACATTTTTTCTCAACCTTGCATATTCAAGCTTGTTAAGCATTAACTGTTTTTCACTTAAGATTTTCTCAACAAGTTTTAAATAAACCTGAGCTCCAAGCCTTGCTTCAAACTCATTGCTTAAGCTCGTGTTTTTAACAACGTCTCTAGTCCTGATTCCAGAAATACAGTTCGGATTTTGCAATACTGCTTTATACAACTCATTAATGTTTCTAGGCACTTGCCTTGCTTGCCTGTATTGAAACTTAAAATATTTTAAAATCACATACTGGTTCAGTGTTAATTGTTCTAGCTGTTCAGCACTCCATTTTTCATTAATAACCTTCTCTAAAGCATTGTCATAATTTGAAAATATGCTTGCAACATGATCTAAGCAAACACGTCTTTCATGCTCAACAAGTTTTAAGGTTTGCACCAAGCTCATGTTTAACCCTTTAAAAAATTGAAAACAACCCAGTCTTTATGTAGCCGTAAGACTTTAACAATTTTTCATCATCCACAAATTCAAACTCTTTGTGCTCAGGGTTAATCTTTTTGTAAGCAACATCCACTAGCATGTAATGATTGCTGTCAAGCCATACAGCTGCACAAGCATGGTTAACATCACGGCCATAACAATCCACTGAGACATGGACATAATCAGCTTTAAAACCTAGTAACCTCATGATTGTGATGTACAACAAGCTTAACTCTCCGCAAACACCTTCTCTTGTTATGAATGTTTCCAAACCAGTCCTGTAATGAACAGGACCCCTGTATTCTTGGCCATAATCAATGTTTTCAACCATCCATTCAAAAACCCTTACAGGCAATTCCTGCCTGGGGTATTTGTCTTTAAACATTTTCACAAGCCTTAAAATTTCAGTGTTTGAACTGTAAGGATATCTAAAATCTGGATCTACAACAGCAATATGGTAGCCAGCGTTTAAAGGTTCTTCCAGTAATTCCTCTCTCCTAACAATAGTTACTAAGCCTGGCTTGTTATTATTTAATTTTTTCTTATTCTTGTTTTTCAAAATTTGTCTAAGCTTAGCTTCTGTTTTTAACTTGTCAACCAAGTCCATGACACCCACCTGGTTCTTAGCTTTGTTTAAACCAATAAAAAAATTGTGCTAAGCATTAACACTTGTTGTTAAAGAATCATCACCTTGGCAGGATTGTGGTTCTTGCACAGGTGGTGTTTCTAGACAAAATTCTTGCTCACATCCTTGGTTTTCGTTTAATTGAGACTCAGAATTCAAGGTTTCCTGCACAGCAGCACTTTGTGTTTTAAGCTTAGCATTTTCTAAGCCTTCCTTAGCATTTTTAAGCATTGCTTTGATTTGATTAAACACTTGCTTCTTGTTAAACCTTAAATACTTGTTCTTGTTTATCAATGACTCAACATTCTCTATAAAGCATTCTAACTCTTCAATATCTGAAGGCATTTCATTAGCATATTGATGCATGAATTCTAAAACTTGGTCTAAAGCTTGTAAACGTTTATCCCAGTTCCAAAGCTTCCTGCCTTGATAGAAACCTCCCAAAATCACTGAAAGGATTGTTTTCTCCAAGCTTAACGTGTCTTCATGAAACCTTAAGTCTTGCTTTTTATGCTCATAACTGTCAAGAATGCTTTCTAACAATTCATAACCTTGCCTTCTGAAACCTGTTTTAAAATTTTCAAACTTTTGAAACGCTTTTATGTTTAACAAGTAATCTTTTTCAGTTATGAGTGCTTGTTCAAGCTTTTCTTCTAAAACACTCTTTGTTAACGTTTCTGTTTGCAATTCATGATCAATACTTAGCTTTTCAAAGCTTTGACTAAACTGTCTAACATCACTTTCTCGTTTTTCATAAACTTGTTTTTGAACATTTTGGTCTTCATCTTGAACTTCTTGCTGACCATGGTATTGCTCAGCCTTTCTATGCTTTTTAATAATCTCACCAACTTTCTGCCTTGCCAGCTTCAAGCCTTCCTCACTGATCTTAGGCTTGTTATGCTCTTTTAAAATCTCTCTAAGTCTTTCTTTAACCTTGTCTTCAATTGTTTGGCCTTGCGATTTTTGATCAGTCTTTGTTTGATATGAAACATTAGAAACCTTTTTTTGCGAATAATCTGACTCAACATAATCAAGAAGATCTGACACTCCTTTAGAATGTGCTAGTTTTCTAAGCCATTCATTCAACTTGTCTAGTTCTTTTAAACTATCTTGACCTTCAAAGCCATGTTGGTCTGATATTTCATCATAATCTATTCTTTCTACTGGTAGGGGCTCTTCAGGATTTGTTTTTTTCCATTCTTCAATCATGTTGTTAATCTCCATTACTAGCTCTTTTTGCTTCCTCTCTATTTCTGGGTTGTAACCCAACCGTTTATCAGGCTCTATATTTAAATATATGTTTAAATGCTTAGAAATAACTTCATACATAAGATCTATCCCTTCTTTTTCCTTACCCTCGCTTTTTAGTTTGTGATATATCCTGCCAGTAATTTCTAAGTTATGTAGTACGCGAGTAAAGTAGTCTAGGTTTTTCGGTTCAACATACTTTGTCAGGAGCCACCAATAAAAAGGCGTGTCTAGTAGAAAACCATTATCATAAAGTTCTTTAGTGATGTCAAGCATTTTGTGTGCATCTTCGCCAAACAGGTAAACAACCCATTCTTGAAGCTTTGGAGTGTTCATTAAGTAAAGTTCCCAATTCTCATAATGATGGAACAACGACACGCTATCAAGCAATGCTTGCTTTTTCTGCTCTGAAAGCTGCATAGTCACACCCCTCTGATGTTTTTTAAAACAT